>CAYHRW010000018.1:0-6970 GCA_964359105.1 uncultured bacterium | reverse complement strand
CTCTCCGAACACCGCCAGGTGCGCGAGCGCGTCGTCGGCCCACAGGCCCGCTCCCGCGAACCCGTCCCCGGCGAGTGCGAGCTGAACGCCGAGCCCGCGCGACGGCCGCGCCTGCACGGGTGCGGTCGCGATCTTCGCGATCCAGTCGGTCCCCGCGCGCTCTGGAGCGCCCGCCCGCGCCTGAGGGCCGTGCGCAATCGTCTCGACCGCCAGCACGTAGGACGGCATCACGCCCGAGCGCAGCGCGGCCCAGAGGTCCGGGTGGCCGAACACCTCGAGGCCCAGCAGCCTGCCGCGCGCGAGCGCGAGGATGCCGACCTCGCCCGGCACCGGCTCGAAGGCGCGGGCGCGCTCCTCCGCCTCGCGCCTGTGCGCGGCCACGCCGGCCATGTAGTCCTCGGTCGCAGAGCGGACCCCATGCGCCGAGAGCGCGGCCGAGACGTCCGCCCACAGGCGGCGCTGGTCCACGCGGCCGTGCGCGGCGGCCTCCGCGACCGTGTGCCTGCGAACGGCAGGCTCGACGGGAAGATCGCCAACGGCGAACTTCGACGAAGCTCCGCCCCAGCGGCCTTGCTGGACGCATCCCACCTTGAGCGGCGCCTCCTGCGACGGACCGATCAGCACGGTCTCCACGACCACCCGATTCTGCCTCGCGCCGACCAGGCTCGAGCCCTCCGGCACCAGCACCGACGCCGAGCCCCGGTTGCGCACCAGGATCTCGTCGACCACACCGCCCCCCCTGCTCGGTCACCTCGACGACGCCGGCCTTGACGGCCTGGTGGAGGGCCAGGTACGAAGGTCCGGGTCCGCCCTCGAGCCGGAGCGGGAAGATCTCCAGCGGGCCGGCGACGCGGGCCGCTTCCGGCCTCAGCCGGCCGAGCCAGAAGGAGAATCGGGCGGTGAGCTCGGGGTGTCCCGGCCCCGGACCGCCGACCGACGGCAGGAAGGCAGCGGATATCGCACTCACGAGAAACTCCTTTGATGACCAACACTGGTCGCATTTGTCGCGCAGTGGCCCATGTGCCGGGGACTCCGGCGGCTGGCCTGCGTCGCCGGACATATATACCTCTTGTGGTCGCAATTCTGCAAGGGATATATTGAGAGCGCTATGAGCAATGAATTGGGCGCCAAACTGGCGAGGCGCTGGTGATCCCCGTGAAGCCTCCGCGGCGCGGCCGCCCTCCCAAGGAGACGAGCCACCCGGTGGGCAGCTACCTGCGCCGCCGCCGTGAGTCGCTCGGCCTCACCACCCGGGACCTGGCCGTCAGGGCGGGGCTCAACCCCAGCTCGGCGTCATACATCTCCCAGCTCGAGTCAGGGGCCAAGGCGCCGAGCCGCAACCTGGCCAGACGCCTTGCGGAGATCCTCGGGGACGACGATAGGATCTACCTCGCCTGGGCCGAAATGGGGAAGCGGAGCGACCCCGTTGCCCATGTGCGCGCCCGGCACCTGCTGGCTCTGCTGCTCGGGGAGCCGCGGCTCGAGGTGCAGCTGGCCTCCAGCTACGAAACGTCCTCCAGCGAGATTGCGGAGAGGCAGGCGTACCTTTCTGCCATGGCCCCGCCCCCCGGATCAGGGATGGAGCTCATGTCCGCGCGGGGCATGCGCTCCCGGGCGAGGTTCCTTGCAGGCGAAGTCGCTCTCTCGGCCCGCAGCCTTCCACCGCCGGAGACGCGGAAGCCCCCCAGGGGCGACGAGGTCCCGATGTTGCAGGCCGACGCCGAACGGGCCGAGGCGACGCGGGCGTGGGTCCCCATCCCGGAGATCCGGGGAGGCGCCGACCCCGGGGAGGATCCGCGGGCGCTTCAGGACGTCATCACGGTCCACAGGGTCAGGGCCGAGACGCTCGAGGGGATGGAGCCGCTCCGCCACCCGTTCGCCTACTGGATCACGGTGGAGAGCGCCCGGCATCTCCGTGGCGCCCTGTTGCCCCGGGATGTCGCCATCCTCACGCGGCGCGTCCTGCCGCTCGATCCCGGCCAGCCCTACGCGGTCCGCGTGGAGGGCAGCGTCCTGCTCCGCTTCGTGAAGTGGAATGGGCGCCACCTGCTGCTGGTCGGCGAACGCGAGGAAGACTTCATCGCCGAAGAAGCCCCCGACGAGGCCGCCCTCGGCCGCGTGCTGGCGGGCAAGGTGGTGGCGACCATCCCCGTTCACCGCTAGCTCCATGCCCCTCCCCGCCCATCTCCAGCGCCTCGCCCGCGAGTGCGAGGTCACGCCCTTCAAGTCCTCGGGGCCGGGCGGGCAGAAGAAGAACAAGACCGAGTCGAGCGTGCGCGTGCGTCACCTGCCGAGCGGGCTCGTGCGCATCGCCACCGAGAGCCGCTCGCAGGCGCGCAACCGCGCGCTGGCGCTGGAGCGCGTGTGGGAGGAACTGACGCGGCGGGCGCGCAGGCCGAAGCCGCGCCGGCCGACGAAGCCGCACGCGGGCGCGGTGGAGAAGCGACTCGGCGAGAAGAAGCGCGCGGCGGAGAGGAAGCGCGCGCGGCGGGCGGCGACCGAGGAGTAGCGGACCGGCTCTACGACCGCCCGAAGTCCTCCCCCTGCTCCGCGTCCTCGGCGTGGTGCTTGATGACCCGGGCCTCGGCGATGAACACCACCTCCTCGGCGACGTTCGTGGCCAGATCCGCGACCCGCTCCAGGTTGCGCGACACGAGGATCAGCTCCATGGCGCGCGTGATGGTGCCGGGATCCTCCACCATGAAGCTCACGAGCTCACGGAAGACCTGCCGGTTGAGCTGGTCCACCATGTCGTCGCTCGCGCACAGCCGGCGCGCGGTCTCGGCGTCGTCCCGCACGAACGCGTCGAGCGCTTCGCGGAGCATGCCGCCCGCCAGGTCCGCCATGCGCGAGATGTCCACCAGCGGCTTGAGCAGCGGCTGGACCGCCAGGCGCACGGCGCTGCCGGCGATGTTCACGGCGTGGTCGCCGATGCGCTCCAGGTCGTTGTTGATCTTGAGCGCCGCGGTGATGAAGCGCAGGTCCCGCGCCATGGGCTGCTGCAGCGCGAGCAGGCGCACGCAGCGCTCGTCGATGTCGAGCTCCATGCGGTCAATGACCTTGTCGTCCGCGAAGACCTCGTGCGCCAGGGTCTCGTCGCGGCGGCGCAGGGCCTCGACCGCCTTGAGCACGATGCTCTCGGACCGGCCGCCCATGAGAAGCAGCTGCTCCTTGAGCTCCTCCAGCTCGCGCTCGAAATGCCGTTCCAACGCTCCTCCTGTCCCGCCGGGGCCGGCCGCCTCAACCGAAGCGGCCGGTGATGTACTCCTCGGTCAGCTTCTGCCGCGGGCGGGTGAAGAGGGAGCGCGTCTCGCCCACCTCGACCAACTCCCCGTTCAGCATGAAGGCGGTGAGGTCCGAGATGCGGGCCGCCTGCTGCATGTTGTGGGTCACGACCACGATGGTGTACCGCGACTTCAAGTCCAGCGCCAGCTCCTCGATGCGCGCGGTGGCGGTGGGGTCGAGGGCCGAGGCCGGCTCGTCCATGAGCAGGATCTCGGGATCGACCGCCAGCGCGCGGGCGATGCACATGCGCTGCTGCTGTCCGCCGGAGAGCTGGAGCGCCGAGTGGCCGAGCCGATCGCGCACCTCGTCCCACAGCGCCGCCCGCCTGAGGCTCTGCTCGACGCGCGCCTCGAGCTCGCCGCGGTCGCGGATCCCGAGCAGGCGCAGGCCGAAGGCCACGTTGTCGAAGGTGGACCGGGGGAAGGGATTGGGGCGCTGGAACACCATCCCCACCCGCCGCCTGAGCGCGACCACGTCGGTCGCGGGCGCGAGCACGTCCGCGCCTGAGACCCACACCTGCCCCGAGGTCCGCACCCCGGGGATCAGGTCGTTCATGCGGTTGAAGGAACGCAGCAGCGTGCTCTTGCCGCAGCCCGAAGGGCCGATGATGGCGGTCACGCTGCGGGCCGGGACCCCGAGACTCACAGACTTGAGCGCGTGCTGGGCCCCGTACCACAGGTCGAAGTTGCGCGTCTCGATGACGGGCCCCGCGGCCGGGCCGGCGGGGGGCGCGCCGCCCGTCGCGCTCGCCTCCCGGCTCCCGGGCAGCACGGTGCGGATCACGGGCGAGGTCTCCACGGTCACCGCGGACTCCTGCCCGGAAGCCGGCGCAGCGCCAGGCGCAGGGCGGCCGAGAGCAGCGTCACCAGCACGAGCAGCACCAGCGCGCCCGTCCAGGCCTGGCGGTTCCAGTCCTCGTAGGGCGCCTTCGCATAGTCGTAGATCATGGTCGGCAGCGAGGCGATGGGCTGGTCGAGCCGCGCCGACCAGAAGCGGTTGCCCAGCGCGGTGAAGAGGAGTGGCGCGGTCTCGCCCGCGGCGCGAGCCACCGCCAGCAGAGCCGCGGTCACGATGCCCGCCGCGGCCGAAGGCACTACGACGTCCTGGATGGCGCGCCAGCGCGGCGCCCCCAGCGCCAGCGCGGCTTCGCGGTAGGAGCGCGGCACGAGCAGCACGACCTCCTCGGTGGAGCGCACGATGGTCGGGAGCATGAGGATGCCGAGCGCCACGCCGCCCGCCAGCGCGGAGAAGCGCCCCATCGGCAGCACGACCAGCCCGTAGGCGGCCACACCCACCACGATCGAGGGCACGCCGGCGAGCACGTCGGCGGTGTAACGCACGACCGTGGCGAGGCGCCCGCGCCCGTACTCAGCCAGCCACACTCCCGCGCCCACGCCCACGGGCACCGCGAAGAGCGCCCCGAGCCCGACCAGGATGAGGGTGCCCGCGATGGCGTTGGCCATGCCGCCGCCCGGCTCGCCCACCGGCTTCGGGAGGCGCAGAAAGAAGTCCGCGTTCAGCCCCGCCAGCCCCCTGGCCAGCAGGTGCCAGACGATGAGCGCGAGCGGCAGGATCACCACCGCCGCTGCTAGCCAGCAGGAGGCGAGCAGACCCGCGTTCCAGAGCCGGCGCGCGGAGGCCGGCCCGCGGATCTCGAGCCGCGCCGGCGTCTCAGGCCGCGCCCGCGACATCGCGCCTCCCGCCGGTGGCCCAGTGCACCAGCAGCCGGGCCGCGGCATTGACGACCAGCGTGAGGGCGAAGAGCACGAGCGCCACCTCGAACAGGGCGGAAAGGTGGAGCGCGCCTGTCGCTTCGGTGAACTCGTTGGCGATCACGCTCGCCATGGTGGCGCCCGGGGCGAGCAGCGAGGCGGAGATGCGGTTCGTGTTCCCGATCACCATGGTCACGGCCATGGTCTCGCCCAGCGCGCGCCCCAGCCCCAAGATGGCGGCGCCCAGGATGCCCGGGCGCGCCGCGTCCACGGCCACCGCGATGGCCTCGGCCCGCGTGGAGCCCAGAGCCAGCGCGGCCTGCCGCAGCGCACCGGGCGTGGCGAGCAGGACCTCGCGCGAGATCGAGACGATGGTGGGCAGCACCATCACCGCCAGCACCAGCCCCGCGTTCAGCATGCCGATCCCGAACGGGAAGCCCTCGAAGAGGGGCAGGAAGCCGAGGTGGCGGATGAGCCAGGGCTCGACCAGGGTGCGGAGGAAGGGCGCGAGCACGAACAGACCCCAGATGCCGTAGACGATGCTGGGGATCGAGGCCAGCAGCTCCACCACGAACGCCACCATGCTCCCCACGCGGCGCGGGGCCACCTCGGCCAGGAACACCGCCGTGGCGAGTCCCAGCGGCACCGCCAGGAGCATCGCCAGCGCCGAGGAGACCAGCGTGCCGTAGAGGTAGGGCAGCGCGCCGAAGCGCTCCGCCACGGGATCCCACTGGCTGGAGACGAGGAAGTGCCAGCCGAAGGCCCGGATCGAAGGGAGCGCGCCCACCACGCTCTGCTGCACGATGAGCACGACCACCACGAACACGAGCAGCGCGCAGGCCCCGAGCAGCGTCCGGTAGAGGTCGTCTGCCACCGGGCCCCGACGGACGGCGGCCGCAGCGGAGCCGCGGGGGGGCCCGGCGGACGGCGGCCGCAGCGGAGCCGCGGGGGGTCGCGCCAGCGCCGCGCTCGTGCTCATGTCGCTCTTCCTCCGCTCCTCAGCGGCCGAGCAGCGGCTTGCCGCCCGAGGTGAGCGTGCCGAGGGCGGCCTCGTTCACCTTGATCACAGCCTCGGGCAGACGCGCGTAGTCGAGAGCCTCGGCCATGCCCTGCCCGTCGTGCATCGCCCAGCGGATGAACTCGGCCAGCGCGCGGCCCTTCGCCGCGTCCTTCTGGTCCTTGTAGAGCAGCAGGAAGGTGAGCCCGGCGATGGGCCAGGCATCCGGGCGCGCGGCGTTCACGATCGGGGTGCGCACGTCCTTCGCGAGCAGAGCGGCCGAGCCTTCCACGGCCGCGGTGGTGGAGGCGAGCGAGGGCTCCACGAACGTACCGGTCTTGTTGCGGAGCAGCGCGACGGGCAGCTTGTTCTGCTTCGCGTAGGCCAGCTCCACGTAGCCGATGGTGCCCGGGGTCTGGCGCACCAGGCCCGCCACGCCCTCGTTGCCCTTGCCGCCGATGCCCGCCGGCCAGCTCACCGAGGTGTTGGCGCCCACCAGCTCCTTCCACTCGGAACTCACCGCCGAGAGGTAGGAAGTGAAGATGTTCGTGGTGCCGCTCCCGTCCGAGCGGTGCACCGGCAGGATGGGGGCGGCCGGCAGCGCCGCGCCCGGGTTGGCCGCCGCGATGCGCCTGTCGTTCCAGGCGGTGATGCGGCCCAGGTAGATGCCGGTCACGGTCTCGGGCGTGAGCCTGAGCGGCCCGGCGAAGCCGGGCAGGTTGTAGGCGAGCACCACTGCGCCGGCGACGGTCGGGAAGTGCACGACCGGGCGCGGCAACTCCTTCAGGCGCTCGTTCGTGAGCGCCGCGTCGCTCCCGCCGAAGTCCACGGTGCCGGCCTTGACCTGCTGGATGCCGGCGCCGCTGCCGATGGACTGGTAGTTGATCTGGACGCCGGTCTTCTGGTGGTAGGCGTCGAACCACTTCGAGTAGATCGGGTAGGGGAAGGTGGCGCCGGCGCCGGTGAGACTCTGGGC
>CAYHRW010000017.1:0-19689 GCA_964359105.1 uncultured bacterium | reverse complement strand
GATGGAGCGGAAGACGGGATTTGAACCCGCGACATCCACCTTGGCAAGGTGGCGCTCTACCGGTCTGAGCTACTCCCGCTCGAAGGCTCGAAAGCGGCGGGGACTATAGCGAGCCGGGCGCGCGAGCGTCAAGCAGCGCACGCCCGTTGCGCCAGCCGCTGCACAGCGCAGCCCTCCGCACCTTCGAGCCCGACACGGCGACCACCCCCGCGAACGAGGGTGGTCGCCGTTGACACCGGGTCACTCCATGTCACCTGTAGAGCACCTTGATCCTCCCCCACGTGCTCCGTTCCGTCTTCGTGGGCTCCTCGAACTTCCTCGACGGCACCAGCAGGTACTCGAGCGGCCGTTGATCGACCAAGATGGGGCTCGTCACGAACTGGTCCTGCACGAGGGGATAGAAGTAGTCGGACTCCGGAGAGATCGGATACAGCGCCAGATGCGTGACGGTATCGGGCGGCGCGTATTCCTGCCCGGCATGCCCCTTCCAGCACGGGACGCACAGGTACTCGATCGGGTACGGCATCTGGACGTCGTTCCGCCACTCGTCCCGGAGGAAGTAGCTCAATCCCGGGCTGGGGAAGCCGCTCGCCCTGTAGCACAGGTAGTGGTTCGCATAGGGCAGTGTGGGGAACTGTGCGTTCTTCCAGGCCGGCGTCAGGAGGAACTCGAGTCGGTCCACGTCCACCGGGTAGCTCCCGAACTGGTTGGAGACCGTGACATGCCTGGTGACCGGCAGCTTGTTCCGGATGTTCCACCACGTGTAGTGGAGGAACGTGTCGCGGACCGTGGACTGGTTCTTGTAGACCCAGTTCACGAGCCGGGTGAGGCTGTCGAGGTAGATCGGCGTGTAGAATTTCAGGAACTGGTCCCGTGCCTGCACCTGGACCGGGAGGTACAGCGGGTCCATCAGGTGGTAGGTCCAGTAATGCGTGCTGTCGATCGGGGTCGGCTCGGGCTGGCCGTACGCCGGGGCCAGCGCCACGAGCGCCGCGAACAGCACGGGGACGAGCAATCGTAGCGACTTCATGTGGGGCCTCCATGCTCCCGCGCGGGGAGCGGGTGCGCTGCATGCTTCAGCAGAGCAAGCACGCGAAGGGGACGGGCCGCGCCGCTCGATGATGCGAACGGCGCGCGTGCGTTGCGGAACGGAGGCGCGCGCGGCAATGATTGCCTCGTCGCACGGGGGTCGCAGGTCCCCGCCGTGGGGGAGAAACGCGCGGCCGGAGGGGCCGCTGCAAGACGAATGGTGCGCCCCGGGGGACGCCGAATCAAGCCTCTTTTCTCGAACTCCTGTTTAGTGTCCCGAAACTGCTCGCGCCTGGGCACCCGACACCGTATAACTCCCGCGATGAGCGTCCTGGTTCAGAAATACGGCGGCACTTCGGTGGAGGGCCCCGAGAACATCCGCGCGGTGGCCCGGCGCGTGGTGCGCGCGCGCGCGGCCGGGAACGACCTGGTGGTGGTGGTCTCGGCGATGGGCCAGACCACCGACGAGCTGCTGCGGCTGGCGCACGAGGTCTCGGCGTCGCCCAGCCGGCGCGAGCTGGACATGCTGCTCACCACCGGCGAGCGCGTTTCGATGGCGCTGCTGGCGATGGCGCTGCACGACCTCGAGGTGCCCGCCATCTCCTTCACCGGCTCGCAGAGCGGCATCCTCACCGACGCGGGACACGGCGCGGCGCGCATCGTCGCGGTGCGCCCCGAGCGCATCCGCGCCGAGCTGGAGAGGGGCAGGGTCGTCATCGTCGCCGGCTTCCAGGGCGTGAACCCGGAGACCCGGGAGATCACCACGCTCGGCCGCGGCGGCTCGGACACGACGGCGGTGGCGCTGGCCGCCGCGCTCGGCCGCGGGCGCTGCGAGATCTACACCGACGTGAGCGGCGTCTACACCGCCGACCCGCGCGTGGTGCGAACCGCGCGCGTCATCGCGCGGCTCGACTACCGCGCGTGCTCCACCCTCGCCCACCTGGGCGGTCGGGTGCTGCACGCGCGCTGCGTGGACCTGGCGGCGCGCGAGCGCGTGCCGCTCGCCGTGCGCTCGTCGTTCGACGAGTCGCCCGGCACCGAGATCGGAGAGAACGGCATGGAAGGCCCGAGGGTGGAGGCGGTGGCGCATCGCGACGACTGCTCGATCGCGATCGCCGAGGGCAACGCCGGCGCGCGGGGCGAGGCGCGCGGGATCATCGAGGCGGTGGCCGACGCGTTCCCCGAGCTGGAGCTGCTCGCGCACGAGCAGCCGACGGACGAGCACGGCGTGCTGGTGTGGATCGGCAGCCGCGCCGACGTCGAGGCGCTCGAGCGGGAGTTCCGCACGGTGCGCGCGCCCGGCGGCGAGTGGCGGCTCACCGTCGAGCACGGCGCCGCGTTCGTCTCGGTGGTGGGGCTCGGGCTCGGCGCGCGCGCGGCGGCGCTGGCCGAGGCCGCGCTCGAGCGCGCGGGTGTGCCCATCCTGGCGCTCAGGACCTCGCCCACCGCGCTCACGTTCCGCGTGCCGGGAGCGCGCGCCGCGGACGCGGTGCGCGCCCTCCACACGGCGCTGGTCGAGACCGGGGCATGAGCCTGCCGCAGGACGTCCCGAAGGAGCTTCAGGCCGCCTCGCGCGCGGCCGATGCTTTGACAGTGGAGCCGATGGCGGACTAACGTCTTATGCGCTTTCCGTCATCCCCGGTCTCAAGCCGTCCCGCTCGAGAGGAGCCCGCGCCGGTGCCCTCCCCCGCACCCGCCACTCCATCCCTGGAACCGCCCGCCAGCGCAGCCCGCGAGACCCCGATGTTCTTCGAGTCGGGGGAGCGGCCGCTCTACGCCGTCTTCCACGCGGCGCGCCGCGAGCGCGCGGAAGCGCCGGTGGTGGTCTACTGCCACAGCCTCGGTGTCGAGCAGCTCACCAACTACCGCAACCAGGTGAACCTGGCGCGCGCCGCGGCGGCCCTGGGGCTCCCGGCGTTCCGCTACCACGCGCGCGGCCACGGCGACTCGGGCGGCGACTACGCCGACGTGACCTTCGCGGCGCTGGTCGAGGACGCGCGCGCCGCGGCCGCGCAGGCGCGCGCCCTCGCGGGTGCGGCGCGCATCGTCTGGGTTGGTGAGCGGGTGGGCGCGCTGGTCGCGGCCGCCGCGCTCGCGGACGATCCACAGGTGGCGGGGCTGGCGTTGTGGGAGCCGGTGCACCGGCCGGCGGAGTACTTCCGCGCCATGCTGCGCGGGATGCTGTTCTCGCAGGTGGCCCATGGCGCGCGGCCGAACGAGACGGTGGACCAGCTGCTCGAGCGCCTCGCGCGCGACGGGAAGGTGGACGTGCACGGCTACTATCTGCATCGCGAGCTGGTCGAGAGCCTGAAGCCGATCGCCCTCGCGCAGTCGCTCTCGCGCTGGAGTGGACCGACGCTCGTCGCCCAGGTGCAGGCGCGGCCGCGGCTCGCTCCCGCGAACGCGCAGCTCGCCGCCGCGCTCGAGGCGCGCGGCGCCCGCGTCACCACCCTCGCGGTGGCGGAGGAGCCGGGCTGGCATTTCATCTCGAACCCCGCGTGGGAGTCGGAAACGCTGGTGCGCGGGACCGCGGAGTGGCTCGATGGCCTGGCGTGAGAGCGCGGTTGAGCTGGCGCGGGCGCGCGCCGAGCGGCCGGTGCTGGCGCCGTCGCCGGCAGGTGCGCTGTTCGGCGTGTACACGCAGCCCGCCCCGGAGGCGGCCGCGACGGGCCTGTGCGTGGTGCTGTTCACCCGCCCGCGCTCGCACCGCAACCGCATGTTCGTCGAGCTGGCGCGCGCGCTGGCCGCGCGCGGCTTTGCGGCGTTCCGCTTCGACTACCACGGCACCGGTGACAGCGAGGGCGCGAGCGGGTTCCTCGATCCGGGAGAGCCCTACCGCGACGACGCGCTCGCGGTGATCCGCCACCTGCGCGGCGCGCTCGGGCAGACGCTCTTCGTGCTGGTCGGCTCCTGCTTCGACGCGCGCACCGCGATCTCGGCGTTCGCCGGCGAGGCCGGCGCGATCGCCGCGCTGGCCTTCCTGGCCGCGCCGGTCATGGAGCTCGACACCATGGTCAAGGCCGACGCCGACCGCAAGGGACTCGGCCATCTCGGGCGCGCGCTGAGGAACCCGGAGAACTGGCGCGGGCTGCTGCGCGCCGAGCGCTGGCGGCACATGGCGGCGGTGGTCTCGCGGCTGGCGCGCCGCGCGGTGCCCGCGGGCGAAGCCGCGCTCCCGCTCTCGGCGAGCTTCGTCGAGCACTTCCGCGCGCTGGTGCGCTCGCGGGCACGGGCGCTCTTCCTCTACGGCACGGAGGACGCCGAGTACCCGTCGTTCCAGGCTGCCGAGCGGCAGCTCTTCGCCAGGCTCGACGCGGCCACGCGCGCGCGGTTCGAGACGGTGGTGTGGCCGGGGCGCGTGCACGGCTTCCTCGAGGTGGAACGGCAGCGCGAGACGATGCAGAAGCTCCTGGAGTGGATCGGCGCGCTGGCGCCGCTCTCCGCCGCGGGACGCGGCGGGGGCGCGGCCTCGGCGCAGGAGGCGTCATGGACCTCGGCTTGAGCCCCGAGCAGATCGAGCTGGCGAACGCGGTGCGCGCCTTCGCGCGCGGGAAGCTGAACGAAGGCCTCGAGGCGCGCGACCACGCGGGCACGTTCCCGCGCGAGTGCTGGCAGGCGTGCGCCGATTTCGGGCTGCTCGGGTTGCCCATCCCGCCCGAGTACGGCGGGCAGGGGCAGGACCTGCTCACCACCACGGTGGCGATGGAGGCGCTCGGCCACGGCTGCCGCGACAACGGGCTGGTGTTCAGCCTGAACGCGCAGATGTGGGCGTGCCAGATGCCCATCCTCCATTACGGGAGCGAGGAACAGAAGCGGCGCTGGCTGCCCGAGCTGGTCGCCGGGCGCGCGATCGGCGCGCACGCCATCACCGAGCCGGGCGCGGGCTCCGACGTGTTCGCGCTCACCTCGCGCGCCGAGCGCGTCACGGCGCCCGGACGCGGCTACCGGCTGAACGGACAGAAGACCTTCTCGACCAACGCGCCGGTCGCGGACGTCGTGCTGGCCTTCGCCTACCTGGACCGCTCGGCCGAGGCGAAGCCGAAGGCGCTCACCGCGTTCCTGGTGCCGCGCGACACCGGGGGGGCCACCTTCAGCAAGCCGATCGCGAAGATGGGGCTCAGGACCTCGCCGATGGGCGAGGTGGTGTTCGAGGACTGCTTCGTCCCCGAGTCGGCGCGGCTCGGCCCCGAGGGCGCGGGCATGAGCATCTTCAACTCGGCGATGGAGTGGGAGCGCGCCTGCATCTTCGCCGCGCACCTGGGTGCGATGCAGCGCCTGCTCGAGGACTGCGTCGCCTACGCGCGCCAGCGCCGCCAGTTCGGGCAGCCGATCGCGAAGTTCGAATCGGTCGCAGACAAGGTCGCCGACATGAAGGTGGCGATCGACGCCGGGCGCTTCCTGCTCTATCGCGTGGGCTGGCTCAAGCAGCGGGGAAAGAGCGCCATCCTCGAGGCCGCGGTCGCCAAGCTGTTCGTGAGCGAGGCCCACGTGCAGGCGGCGCGCGACGCGCTCCAGATCTTCGGCGGGTACGGCTACATGAAGGAGTACCCGATCGAGCGCGAGCTGCGCGACGCGCTGTCCGGGACGCTCTACTCCGGCACCTCCGAGATGCAGCGCAAGATCATCGCGCGCTGCCTGGGGCTCTAGCCGCCGTGTCGTCGCTCCTCCCCGACGTGGTGAGCCGCTCGGCCGAGCGGCACGCGGAGCGCGACGCCGTGGTGATGGGATCGCGCCGGCTCTCCTACGCCGCGCTCGAGGAGGTCTCGAACCGGCTGGCGCGCTCGCTGGCGGCGCACGGGATCCGGCGCGGCGACCGCGTGGCGCTGTGGCTCCCCAAGTCGCCCGAGGCGGTGGCCACGCTCTACGGCATCATGAAGGCGGGAGCGGCGTACGTCCCGGTGGACCCGTGGGCGCCGCCCGCGCGCATGGCGTGGATCGCGCGCAACTGCGAGGTCGCGGGGCTGGTGACCTGCGCCGACCGGATCGCGCAGGTGGACGAAGCGTTCGCCAGCCGCCCGCCGATGCGCGCCGTCTGGGTGACGGACGACGCGGAGGACGCGCCGCGCGTGGCCGGTCTCCCGACCGTGACGTGGCGCGCGCTGGCCGCGGAGCCCGCGGAGCGGCCGGCGGTGCCCGCGGTGGACGCCGACCTCGCCTACATCCTCTACACCTCGGGCTCGACCGGCGAGCCCAAGGGCGTGATGCTGTCGCACCGCAACGCGCTGGCGTTCGTGGAATGGGCGGGCGACACCTTCGGCGTCACCCACGAGGACCGGCTCGCGAATCACGCGCCGTTCCACTTCGACCTCTCCACCTTCGACCTGTTCGCCGCCGCGCGCGCGGGAGCCGCGCTCTACCCGGTGCCGCCGCGCCTCTTCGCGTTCCCCGCCGCGGTGGCGAAGAGCTGGTGCGAGCAGCGGCTCACCGTGTGGTACGCCACGCCCAGCACGCTCGTGCTGTTCCTGACCCGCGGCGACCTGGCGTCGCTCGACCTCTCGGCGCTGCGCGTGCTGCTGTTCGCCGGCGAGGTGTTCCCGGTCAAGTACCTGCGCGAGCTGATGCGGCTCGCCCCGCGCGCGCGCTTCGCGAACCTCTACGGGCCGACCGAGACCAACGTCTGCACCTGGTACGACGTGAAGCGGCCGCCGGCCGACGACACGCCGCTCCCGATCGGCGTGCCATGCTGCAACGACGAGGCGATCGTCCTCGACGAGAGCCTCAGGCCCGTCCCCGGAGGCGGCGCCGGCGAGCTGTGGGTGCGCGGCGCCACGGTGATGCAGGGCTACTGGGGCGACCCCGGGCGCAGCGCGCTCGCGCTGCAGCGGATCGAGGTCGCGCCCGGCATCACCGACCGCGCCTACCGCACCGGCGACATCGTGCGCTGCCGCGCCGACGGCAACCTCGAGTTCCTCGGCCGCCGCGACCACCAGGTGAAGACGCGCGGCTACCGCGTGGAGCTCGGAGAGATCGAGGCGACGCTGCACCGCCACCCGGCCGTGGACGAGGCCGTGGTGGTCGCGATCCCCGACGAGGAGATCACCAACCGCCTCAAGGCCGTGGTGGTGGCGAAGCCCGGCACCGCGGTCACCGGGACCGACCTCAGGCAGCACTGCGCCCGGACGCTGCCGCGCTACATGGTGCCCGAGGCGATCGAGTTCCGCGCCGCGCTCCCGCGCACCAGCAGCGGCAAGGTGGACCGCCGCGCGCTGCAGGGGCTATCTTCCTGACCCGGTCCTTCCACCTCCACCGCGACGGGATCCCATGACCGCCACCGAAGCCGCTATCCGCGAGTTCCTGACCACCGAGGTCTTCTACGACCGGGACCTCACCGACCTGGGCGTCGAGGACTCGCTGCTCGAGCGCGGGCTGCTGGACTCGCTCGCCATCCTCAAGACCGTGACGTTCTGCGAGGAGCACTTCGGCATCACCATCCCCGACGGCGAGGTGCTGCCCGACCACTTCGAGACCGTCCAGGCCATCGCCGCGCTGGTCGAGCGCCAGCGCGGGAGTTGAGGCGGGGCCGGGCCATCCGGGATACGGGCCACCGTCTCCGTCCGGGCGCGACCCTGGGAGCCGCGGGCTCGGATCCACTCCCCGGCCGCGGTGCGCCGCGCGTCCTCCGGGCGCTGCTCGAGGTCGTCGCGGTCGTTGCGCTGACCCTCGCCGCCGTCGTCGCATTGAGCGGCTCCCCACTCGGAGTCCTGGAGCGGCGTTTCACGCACCGGCCGTTCCTCGAGTACGCGGCGATGATCGCCGTGCCGCTGCTGGCCCTGGCGGCGCGACGCCGCCGGGCGGCCGACTGCGGCATCACGCTGCGCCGTGCTCGGCTCGACCTGGACGCGGCGTTCACCTGCTTCATCCCGTACGCCATCGCGCACGCGGCCGGTTCCTTCGTCCGTCCGCCGGGGCCGGTGTCCTCCGCCGGCTTCGGCGCGGTGCTCGCGCTCGCTACGCTGGTCGTCGTCGGCTGGCTCCTGAGACACAAGCCCTCGCCGGGTGGATCCGCGGTCTCGACGGCGTGTCTCCTCGGCGTCGCCGCGATCCCGCTCCTCGTGCCTCCGACCCCGGGCCGCGCAGTCTCGGCGCTGACGTTCTACGCGCTGTTCCTCGGACCCGGCGAGGAGATCCTGTTCCATGGCTACGCTCAGTCGCGGCTGAACCAGGTGTTCGCCCGCCGCTGGGACTTCTTCGGCGCCGCCTGGGGCTGGGGCGCAGTCCTGGCGGCCGCGCTGTTCGGCCTCATGCACGTCCTCGATCTGCCCGCTCTCGCGCGCGGGACGGTGGACCTGCGCTGGTGGCGGGGGCTCGACACCTTCTGCTGGGGGCTGGTGTTGGGATTCGTGCGCGAGCGCACCGGCACGGTGGTGGCGCCCGCTCTGCTGCACGGCCTGCCGCAGGGCATCGCCTGGGCATTCCTGGGGCGATAGGGCGGGATGTCCGCCGGCAGGAGTGGGCATCCGCCCGGGGCCACGATCCCCGGGGTCGGGCGGCCACCGTTCTCGGCGCCAACGCATTGGGGCCCCCGGCCACGTCTCGCCCCCGGCGAGGTTCTCCGGGCCTCTCGCGCCCCGGGGCATCCGGGCGAGGCATTCGGCCGTTGACCGCGCTCTCCCGCGCTCTCTACGCTTATGCGTGGGTTTCGTCCCTCACGCAGCTCCGCCCCACTCCCGGGCCTCCCACTGGCCCGGAAAGGAGCACCGCCATGCGCCCTGCTTCAGCGTTCCTGTTGTCCGGCATGGTCCTGCTATGCGCCGCCCCGGCGGGCGCGCAGAACGTCACCGCGGGACTCGACTACTTCGTGAGCATCACCCCCGGAAGCTCGCAGACCTTCCAGGGTCCCTACGCCATCCCGGCCGACTTCTTCGCGCCGGGCTCGGAGCCGTTCACGGGGACGATTCAGCTCGTGGGCGATCCGCTCGGACCCTCGCCGTTCTGTCCGGATCCCCTCGGCCCGGTCGACACTATCGTGCGGCGGCTCTCGGACGCGACGCTGCCGAGCCCACCTTCGACGGACATCGTGCCCATCGAGATCGTGGCCCTGAACCTCGTCAGCGTGAACCCCATCGTCGTCACCTACTCGGACCTGCACACCGAGCAGTGGGACATGCGCATGACGCTCTCGCCTATCCCGCCGGCCGCTCCGGGCAGCATGCGCATCGTCCAGCAGACGCCGCAGGGCGGGACCTTCGACTCGCAGCTCCCGGTGCGGCCGGTCTTCACCTTCACCCGCACGTCCCCGCCCGACACGAAGGTCCTCGACCCGTGGGGCCCGGCGGGCAGCTTCTTCGACGTGTGGGTGGACGTCGCCGTGCCGTGGAGCTACACGGGGCCGCCGTCGCTGCTCGACACCTCGTGCGACAGCAACTTCCGGCCCACGGTGCAGGGCGGCACGCTGCTCGTCGCCTGCGCGCTTCATGGCCCGTACACGACGCTGCTCCACCACTGGCCGCTGTCCGGCGCGACCACGGCGCGCAGCTCGAGCTGGGGAGCGCTGAAGACCCTGTACCGGTGATCACCGCGGGAGGATGCGACGAGGGCGGGGCGCCACGTGGCGTCCCGCCCGTCGTGCCCCCCGCCGCTCAGATCGCCGCGCGCACCGAGTCGAGCGTCGGGATCCGGCCGCGGTGGACGCGCGCCAGCGCCTCCTGGTAGAGCCGGTCGTAGCCGTCGGCGCTCGCGCGCCAGGAGAAGTCGCGGCCCATGCCGTTCCTCCGCAGGGCCGCGAGCAGGTCGGCATGCCTGCAGACGGCCAGCGCGCGCTTCAAGGCCGCGACCATCTCCCCCGCCTCGTAGCGCTGGAACAGGAACCCGGTCCCCGCGCGCGTCCTCCGGTCGAACTCCTCGACCGTGTCGGCGAGCCCTCCGGTCTCGCGCACCACCGGGGGCGTGCCGTAGCGCAGGCTGTACATCTGGTTGAGCCCGCACGGCTCGTACCGGGACGGCATCAGGAACAGGTCCGCGCCCGCCTCGACCAGGTGCGCGAAGCGCTCGTCCTGCGTGGAACGGAAGTGCACGCGGTCGGGATGGCGCTCCATCAGCCGGCGGAACAGCTCCACGTAGCGCGGCTGCCCGTTGCCGAGCACCACGAAGCGCGCCTCCAGCTTCACCAGGTCGTGCTCGGCCTCCTCGACCAGATCGAGGCCCTTCTGCTCCACCAGCCGCGTCACCATGCCGACGATCGGCCGCTCGGGCGTCGCCGGGAAGCCGCACTCGGAGGCCAGCAGCCGGCGGCTCGCCAGCTTGCCCCCGGGGTGCTCCGCGTCGTAGGGCGCCGGCAGGAAGGGATCGCGCGCCGGATCCCACACCGCGTCGTCAATGCCGTTCAGGATCCCGCGCAGGTCGCCGCTGCGGCGCCGGAGCACGCCCTCGAGGCCGAAGCCGTACTCGCCGCTTGACTGGATCTCCTGCGCGTAGCGCGGGCTCACGGTCGAGAGCAGGTCGGCGAAGGCCAGCCCGACCTTCATGTGGTTCACCCGGCCCCAGAACTCGAACGGGCTCGAAGGGTAGAACAGCTCGCGCGGGAACCCGGCGAGGCCCAGCACCCACGGGTCGTAGATGCCCTGGTAGCCGAGGTTGTGCAGGGTGAACACCGTGGCCACGCTGCGGAACGCCGGGTCGAACGCATCGTGGGTCCGGATGAAGCACGGTGCCCACGCCGCCTGCTGGTCGTGCGCGTGCACGATGTCGAAGTGGCGGCCCAGGCGCCCGAGCCCCGCCAGCGCGGCGCGCGCGAAGAACAGGAAGCGCTCGGCGTTGTCCGGGTAGCCCTGCCCGGTGTGCGGCTCGTCGTAGATGCCGGGGCGGTCGAAGAAACGGCGCTCGCCCGCGTGATGCACCAGCAGCACGCGCAGGCCCGCCGGGCCAGCCGCGCCGTCGGCGAGGTGCGCCAGCTCGAAGCGCGCGGGCTCCTTCGAGAGCCCCCACGGCACCTGCGCCGCGGGCAGCTCCTCGCGGCTCCAGCCCACGGGGAGGCTCACGCCGCGGTAGGCGGGGATCGCGACCGTGACGTCGTGCCCGCGCCGCGCCTGCTCGACCGCGAGCGCGCCCACCACGTCGGCGAGCCCGCCGACCTTGACGAGCGGCGCCATCTCGCTGGCGAGATGCGCCACGGTGAGACCGGACATGCTCATCCGCGGGATCGCCGGCCGCCTACGCCTCGACCGCGATCTCGCGCAGGTACTGCGCCGCGTCTTCGGGGGGCGTGGGGTTGATGTAGAACCCCGAGCCGATCTCGAATCCCGCCACCCGCGTGAGCTTGGGCATGATCTCGAGGTGCCAGTGGTAGTACTCGAGGTCGCCCTCGGCCACCGGCGCGGTGTGGATGACGAAGTTGAAGGGCGGCTTGTCGAGCGCGCGGTTCAGGCGCTGAAAGGTGTCCTTGAGGATGGCGGCGAGGTCGAGGAACTCCTCGTCGTCCGCCACGACCTGGAACGAGGAGTCGTGGCGCCGCGGCAGGATCCAGGTCTCGAACGGGAAGCGCGGCGCGAACGGCTCGATGGTGACGAAGCGGTCGTTCATGGTCACCACGCGGCGGCCGTTGTCGTCGGCGGTGTCCTGCTGGACGATGTCGCAGAACACGCAGCGCTCCTTGAGCTCGTAGTAGCGGCGCGCGCCGTCGAGCTCCTCCTGCAGGATCTTCGGGATGATCGGCGTGGCGATGAGCTGGGTGTGCGTGTGCTCGAGCGGGGCGCCGGCGCCGGCGCCGTGGTTCTTGAAGATGAGCACGTAGCGGAAGCGGCGGTCGCGGTGGAGGTCCACCATGCGCTCGCGGTAGGCCTTGAGGACCTCGACCAGGTGCTCGACCGGCAGGTCCGCGAGGTCCTGGTCGTGGCCCGGGCCCTCGATGACCACCTCGTGGGCGCCCACCCCGTTCATCTTGTCGTAGAGGCCCTCGCCGCGGCGGTCGAGCGCCCCCTCGATCTGGAGCGCCGGGAACTTGTTCGGCACCACCCGGACCTTCCAGCCGGGGCTGTTGGGCCCGCCCCCGCCAGGGCGCGAGACGTAGACCTCGGGCGGCGTCTTGTCCTCGTGGCCCGGACAGAACGGGCAGAAGCTCCTGGTCTTCTCGACCCGGACGGGGGTGAAGTTCGTGGGGCGGCGGCTCCGGTCGGTGGAGATGATCACCCACCGGCCGACCACCGGGTCCTTGCGCAATTCCGGCATGAGATCCTCACGGGTTCGTCGAGGGGCCGCCCCGGGCCGCGTCGGCCCTGCGGGCGACGGGGGCTCCGGGTGGCGGACAGGGAAGCGACGCAGTCTAGTGAGCGCGGCCCGCCCCGGTCAAGACGCGGCGCCTCTCAGTCGCAGCGCCTCTCACCTGCACAATCCCACACGTCCGGGCCCGGCTGCGGCGCCCGCCGCCCGCCCGGTGAGCGCGGCGCGCTCGGCGGCGCTCTCCACGAACGCCGCCGAGAGCAGCCGCGCGTGCGCGTCCGTGAGATCCACGTCACGGCGCCTCATGGCGCGACGCGCGGTCTCGAGGAAGGCCTCCAGCCGGTGCTCGACGGTGAGCTCGCCGTCCCACCACGCGAACGCGGGCACGCGCTTCGGGGCGAAGCGCCCGCCGCCGAACAGGTTGCTCCCCACGCCGATCGAGCAGCCGGTCGGCAGCAGCGTGCCGATCCCGGTCTTGACGTGCGCGCCGAGGAAGGAACCGACCTTCGTGCTGCCGCTGTCGCGCTCCGCGCCATCCGCCCACACCCGCACCGGCCCGTAGTTGTTCTTGAGGTCGCTGGTGGTGGTGAGCGCGCCCAGGTTCACCCACTCGCCGATCACGCTGTGGCCGACGAAACCGTGGTGGCGCTTGTTCGCATAGCCCTGCCAGATGCACTCCTCGACCTCGCCCGCGATGCGGCACTCCGGGCCGATGGAGGAGCGCGCGATGACGCCGCCCAGCAGCTCGGTGCCGCCCTCCACCACGCACGGCCCGACGACCACGGTGTGCGGGGCCACGTAGACGCCCGGGCCGATGAGGACGGTCCCCTCGCGCGCGTCGAGCACCGCGAGCGCGTCCACCACCGAGTCCTCGCCCACGCTGACGCGCTCGGGGTTCAGCAGCACCGCCGAGGGGTGCACCGAACCGTCCACCCCGCCCTCCTCGCCCAGCAGGTCCTGCATGAGCGCCGCGGCGTTGCGGCTCACGAAGTCCCACGGCCAGGTCAGGAACTCGACCTCGAGCGCCACCCGGTCGAGCCCGAGCGCGAGCAGCCGCTCCTCGCACGCGGCGCCCGCGCCGGCGAGCTTCTGCGCCTCGCGGAACGGGAGCCGTGCGCCCACCAGGCGGTCGCCGCAGCGGAACAGCGAGCGGTTCGGCGCGTCGAACGCCTGCGCGAGCCAGCCGGGCGACGGCAGGGCCGCGGCGTTGATCGCCAGGATCTCGTCGCCCGGCCCGTAGTCGGCGGGGTCCAGCTCCGGCTCGCTGGCCGCGACCGCGACCTCGCGCCGCATCTCGACCGCCCAGAGCGGCACGCCCGCCACCTCGCACCAGCGCCCGAGCAGCGTCGAGACCCCGAAGCGCAGGTACGGGACCGGGGTGAGGTCAGCGAGCGGGGAGAGCTTCGGCCAGTGCCCGTCCTCGAAGACCAGCAGCCCGCGCTTCATTTCGGCTTCTCCACGAAACGGAACGCGCCGCCGAAGCCCGCCTCCGCGGCGCGCCGCCGGAGCGCGTCGGCCGCGGCGCCGTCCATGCAGTCGCGCGTGCGCACCTTCCACAGCCCGCCCCCGCACTCGACCGTCACCGGCAGCAGCAGCTGCGACTCGGCGGCGGCGCGGTAGCCGTCGGCCTTCGACTTCTCGGCGGGCGCGGCGAGCTGCACGCGCCAGCAGGTGCCGCCCGCCGCGGCCGCGGGTGGCCGCGCGGCGATCGCGGGCCGCACGGTGTCGGGCGGCGCCATCGAGGGCAACGGCCGCTCGCCCAGCGTGGGCGTGGGCGTCGGCACCGGGATCTGCTGGCCGGCGGTGTCCGCGGGCGGGCCCGCGCTGTCGGCGGGCGGCGCCGGACGGCTCGCGGGCGGCGGCACGCGCTCACCGGGCTCGAGCGGCTCGGGGATGGAGGCGAGCACCTCGCGCGCCTCCGCCGAGGGCACCGTGTCGGGAAGGGCGGCGCGCGGCGCGGCAGCGGCCGGCGCGCCGGACGTCGCCCGCGGCGGCGGCTTCGCCCCCGCGGTCGGCGCGGGCACTGGCACGGTCGCGCAGCCCGCGGAGAGCGACAGCGCCGCCAGCGCCAGGAGCATCGCGCGCGTCATCGCGCACTCCGCGCGCGCACCGCCTCGGTCACGCGCCGCACCCGGTCGCTGTCCTCGAGGCGGCAGGCGAGCGTGCCGTGCCGGGTGTGCACCACCACCATGTCCCGGAGCCCCATCGCTGCGGCCGGCGCCTCGCGGTCCTCCGAGACCACCACGCAGCGCTCGCAGTCGATGGCGACGGCATCGCCGAACAGCACGTTCCCCTGCGCGTCCTTCGGCTGGCGGCGCGCCCAGGCGCTCCACGAGCCGAGGTCGTCCCAGTCGAACGCGGCCTCGAGCACCAGCACGTTGGGCGCGCGCTCGAGCACCGCGTAGTCCACCGAGATGGACTCGAGCGCGGGGAACACCGGCTCGAGCGCGCGCTCGAAGCCGGCCTCTCCCCCCTCCCAGGAGAGCGCGCGCAGCGGGCGGGCCAGGCCGGGCCGGCTCGCCTCGAGCGCGTCGAGGAAGGTCGTCACGCCCCACACGAACATCCCGCTGTTCCACAGGTACTCGCCGCTCGCCACGTAGCGCTCGGCGGTGGCGTGGTCGGGCTTCTCCTTGAACGACGCGACGCGGTAGAGTCGCTCTCCCAGCTTCGTCGCGCGATGGATGTAGCCGAAGTTGGTCTCCACCGCCGTGACCGGGATGCCGAAGGTGAGGAGCACCGGCTCGCGCGCCGCCACCGCGAAGGCCGCTTCGAGATCGGCGGTGAACGCGGGGAGCCGCTCGATCAGGTGGTCGGCGGGAAGCACCGCGAAGCTCCGCGCGCCGCGGGCGCGGAACCAGGCCGCCGCCGCGCCGATCGCGGCCGCCGTGTTGCGCGCCACCGGCTCGCCGATCACCGGCACGCCCGGGCAATCGGCGCGCACCGCCTCGACCAGGTCACGGGCGGTGAGGA
Source organism: uncultured bacterium (assembly GCA_964359105.1). GTDB lineage: Bacteria > Eisenbacteria > RBG-16-71-46 > RBG-16-71-46 > RBG-16-71-46 > JACRPT01. The sequence goes on along the minus strand of CAYHRW010000017.1, from coordinate 4,536 downwards.
TGAGGATGCGCTCCTGGTCCGCGAGCGTGAGCGCGCGCTCGAGCGTGGCGGCGAGCAGCGTGCGCCCCCCGCCCGCGAGCGGCAGCAGCTGCTTCGGCCGCTCGGGCCGGCTCCACGGCCAGAACCGCTCGCCGCGGCCTCCGGCCAGGATCAGGACGGATCGATCTGCTCGGGGACTGGTCAAGGGCGCCTCGGGCGAGGAGCACTAGCACAGCACCCGGGGTGCGGCAAGCGCCGGCGCGCCGTCATCGGTCCTTCTCCACGCGCCACACCACGCGCAGCGAAGGAAGCAGGTAGTCGGCGCTGCCGCCGAAGGGAGCGAGCAGCGCGTGGACCGGCGCCAGCAGCGCGAACAGCACGCGCTTGAGCCGCACCTGCGTGCCGCCCAGGCTCCGCCACGCCTCGGCGTAGCTCGCCGCGAAGTAGACGCGCGTGGCGCGCACCACGCGCGTGACGCCGGGCGCCGAGCGCAGCAGGCGCTCGCAGCCGGGAAGGCTCAGATACTCGGAAGGGTGGTAGCGCTTGCCGCGCACCAGGAAGGTGAGCCACTCGCGCAGCGCGCGCGGTCCGGTCCAGTGGACGAACGGCAGCCTGTTGTCGTGGTAGTCGAACGGGAACCACTGGTTCGGCGTCTCGATCAGCAGGTGCCCGCCGGGCCTGAGCACGCGCGCGCACTCGGCGAGCACCGCGCGCTTGGCCACGCGCCCGAACACGTGCTCCAGCACCTGCCACAGCACCACCAGGTCGAACGTCCCGTCCCGGAACGGCAGCCGGAACGGCTCCTGGCGCACCAGCGCCACGCGCGCGCGGCGCCCCGGCGCCGGCGCCGCGAGCCGCTCGCGAGCGCGCTGGAGCTCGCCGAGCGCCGGGTCGCAGCCCACCGCGAGCGACGCGGGCGAGGCGGCGAGCGCCACCAGGTTGCGGCCGTAGCCGCAGCCGACCTCGAGCGCGCGCCCGCCGTCGGGCACGAAGCGCCGCGCCACCGGCAGCAGCTCCTCGAGCGCGAACGCGTCGCCCTCGGGCCCGTGGTAGCGCTCGTTCAGCTTCCGGAAGTGGCGGGAGAGGAAGAGCATGGTCCGCGGGCGGCCGCCGGGCGTCGCGCTAGCGCTTCGCCAGCAGCGCGGCGTATACCGCCTCGGTGTTCTTCGTCACCTTGTCCCACGAATAGTGCTGCTGGATGTGCCCGCGCGCCTTCGTCTCGAAGCTCTTCACCAGCGCGGGATCGCGGATCAGCATCTCGAGCTTCGCGCGCAGGTCCTCGACGTCGCGGCTCCGGAACGGCACCGCGCAGTCCTCGGCCACCTCGAGGTTCTCGGGGATGTCGGAGAGCAGCACGCAGCGGCCGTACGAGAGCGCCTCCAGCAGCGCGATCGAGAGACCCTCCATGGTCGAGGGTTGCACCACGCAGTAGGCGTTGCTCCACAGCTCCTCGAGCCCCTCGCCGAACACGTAGTCGAGCAGCCGGATGCGCTCGCTCTCGTAGCCCTTCAGCAGCTTCACGTAGTCCTCGGAGAACGACATCCCGCCCACCAGCGCCAGCTTCATGTCGGTGTCGATCTTCGAGAACGCCTCGCACAGGAAATGCACGCCCTTCTCGGGCACCAGCCGCCCCACGAACAGCACGTACTTCCCCGGGGTCAGGCCGAGCTGCAGGATCTTGCGGGCCGGGCGCGAGGGCAGCAGGTTGGTGCCGTTCGGGATGAACACCGCGTCGCAGTGGTGGTGCTGGTTGAAGTACTCGCGCAGCGTCCTCGACACCACGATGGTGCGGTCCGGGAAGCGCGCGGCCGGGCCTTCGCACTGCCTGAGGAACCACGACGCGAACTTCCCCCACTTCTCGCGCTGCCAGTCGAGCCCGTGCACCGTGACCACCGTGCGCGACCCGGCGAGCCGCGGGATCCACGAGAACACCGACGGACCGAGCGCGTGGAAGTGGACGATGTCGCTGCGCCGCAGCACCGCCTCGAGCGTGCTCCACGCCACGTGCGAGATGGTGTCGAGGTGCTTGGTGTGGACGCTGGGCCGGCGCAGCAGCCGCACGCCGTGGAATTCGGTCTCGGGGGGCGTGTAGTAGAGCCGGCAGAACACCTCCACCTGGTGCCCGAGTCCCACCAGCCGCCGGGCGATCTCCTCGACGTGGCGCTCAATGCCGCCGTAGGTGGCGGGCACGCCCTTCTGGCCGATCATCGCGATCTTCATGAGCTCCCCCTCCCGGGGCGCGATCCCGTCACCGCATCCGATCCTCCGCGGAGCTTCTCCTCGAGCCGCTCGCCGAGGCGCTGGCCGAGCCGGCCCCAGGCGACCTCCGCGACCTGGGCCGGCAGCTCGAGTCCGCGCGCCAGCCACCCGGCCGGACGCGCGCGCAGCGCCTCGGCGGTCTCCTCGCGCCCGGCGAGGGTCACCCACGGCCGCAGCGCCGGGTAGCCGCGCAGCCCGAACGGCGTCGTGATCACGGCGAGCCCGGCCGCGAGGCAGGTCGGGAGCTTGACGTTGCTGCCGCCGCCGGTGGTCACCGGGTTGAGCCCGCAGTCCGCCGCGTGCAGCAGCGGCGCGAGGTCGGGCGTCTCCGGCCGCACCACGAGCCACGGCTCGCGCCGCCCGGCGAGGGCCCGCGCGACGCCGCCCGCCACCAGCAGCCGGAAGCCCGCGCCGCCCAGCGCCGGCATCACGCGCTCCGCCAGGAACGACGCCGCGTCGCGGTTGTGCGGGAAGTCCGACCCCACGAACAGCGCCGCGTAGTCCGAGGCGCCGAGCCCCAGCGCCGCGCGCGCGGCCGCGCGCTCGCCGGGGGACGGCGCGCGCACCGCCGTCTCGTCGTAGCCGTTGGGCACCACCGCCAGGGCGCTCTCCTCCGCGCCGTAGAGCGCCCGCATGCGCGCGGCGTCCTCCTCGCAGCACACCACGGTGAGGTCGGCGCGCTCGACCGCGCGGCCTTCGAGCCGCGCCAGCCGCCCGGCCCAAAGGCCGGGCAGGAGCACGCGCGACCGGGTCATGCGGAAGTGGTCGAGCTCGACGTTGTGCGCGGTGTAGACCTTGAGCGGCGCGCGCGTGCGCTCGAACAGCCCGGTGAGATGGAGGTCGGCGAGCAGGACCTCGGCCGGGCCCGGGAGCGCCCCGGCGAGCCGCTTCCCCGCCGCGCGATGCCACCCCGCGACCACGAACATGGGGGCGAGCCCCGCGGTCTCGAGCCGCCACGCGACGCTGGTGTACCAGGCCCTGCGGCGGATGAGCGTCACGCCCGCCACGGTCTGCTCGCGCGCGGCGGCGCTGCGGTTCGGCACCACGCACAGCACGCGCACCTGGTGGCGCGCGGCCAGGCCGCGCATCAGGCCGAAGGTGCGCTGCGGCGCGCCGAACAGCGGCGGATGGATGTCGTTGTCGGTGGCCGCGTGGATCAGCACCGCGCCTCCCCCGCCGGGACCCGCGTCGCGAGCGCGCGCGGCGTCCGGAAGAGCCCCACCACGAGCCCGAGCCCGTTGAGGGTCCAGGCGAGCAGCGCGTGGAGCGCGAGCCGCGGGCTGCGCTTGCGCAGCGCCATCACGGCGAGCACCGCGAGCGGCAGGAGCGCCCACGCGGCCAGCGCCCGCGCGCCCGCACCCGCGAGCGCGGCGGAGAGCGCGGCCAGGCCCAGCACCCACATCCCGAGGGTCGCCAGGTAGAGCGCCTGGCGGCGCAGCAGGACCGCGAAGCCCGGGCGCCCGAGGTAGAGTCGCAGCACCTGGCCCTGCCCGAGGCACAGCCCGGTCCGCCAGCGGCGCGCCAGCTCGCCGAAGCTCGGGCGCGGCGCGCTCCAGTGGCGCGCGGCGAGCATGCCGAGCGCGCGCAGCTCGCAGCCGGCCGCGCGCAGGCGCAGCCCCAGCTCGAAATCCTCCTCGGAGGAGAGCCGCGTGTCGTAGCCACCCGCCTCGAGCAGCGCGTCGCGCCGGTAGAAGGCCAGCGTGGCGAGGTAGTCCACCGCGCGCTCCCCGCGGCCCACGCGGTACAGGTCCGGGCTCCCCGGGCGCTCGCCCTCCGCGGTCACGAACCACTCCTCGATCCTCCCCCACAGCCCGGCGAGCCGCCCGCCGCGCGCGCGCTCGGCGGCCGCGATCGCCGCGTCCAGCCAGACGCGCTCGACCTCGACGTCGGCGTCCACGAACAGCACCCACTCGCCGGCGCACGCGGCGAGGCCCAGCATGCGCGCGCCGCCGGGCGTGAGCGGCCGCGGGGCCGCCCGCCGGTCCGGCGGGGCGATGACCTGCCAGCGCGACGACAGCTCGAACAGCGGGTCCGGCGTGCCAGCGTCCGCGGGAGTGCCCGGAGGCGCCGCGAGCACCAGCGCGCCCTGCCACTCGCGGTCCGCGAGCGCGGCCTCGAGCGCGCGCACCGTGCGCGGCAGGAAACGCTCCTGCCGGTAGCAGGGGATCACCACGCCGACGCCGGCCCTCATCGGCCCGCCCCCCGGCGCGCGCGCGCGCGCGTCGCCTCGGGCGCGAAGCTCGCCAGCCCCAGCACCTCGTCGTAGACCGCCTCGAACGCCTCGACCACGCGCGGCCA
>CAYHRW010000016.1:0-19901 GCA_964359105.1 uncultured bacterium | reverse complement strand
CGACGCATCACGCGCGCGGGCGCCCGGAACCCACCGGCCCGGCGTGCGCCGGGCTCACGCCCCGACCTTGCTCCCGTGCAGGCAGAACTCGCCCGCCAGCGGGCGCGCGAGCTGCACGTAGTCCTCGAAGTCCATCCGCACGACCTCGTGGTGGTTGCCGGCCTGGAAGAAGAACTCGGACGCCTTCCAGAAGCAGTGGTCCAGGTACATCGGCATGCCGTAGAGCCGGCCGAATGGCGGCATCGCTCCCAGCTCGCAGTCGGGGAACAGCCGCTTGAGCTCGTCCTCGGTCGCCAGCACGCTGCCGCGGTGGCCCGTCATCTGCTCGAGCAGATTCAGGTCGAGATGGCAGCTCGCGGGCAGCACCGCCATCAGGTACGCGCCGGCCGGCTCGCGCACCACCACCACCTTGGCCAGAGCGCGCCCGGAGACGTGCGTGGTCTGCGCCACCTCCTGCGCCGTGAACGCCTCGCGGTGCGGCAGGATCTCGTATTCGATGCGGTTCTGCTCCAGCAGGCGCGACACGCGTTCGTTGATCGCCATGTTCCGACCTCCGCCCGCCCTGGCGGGCTTCAACTCCCCCCGTGTCCGACCGGCCCGCCCGGCGCCCGGCTGCGCGCCAGCTGTGCGGCCACGTCCTCGTCGGAGACGGCCGAGAAGTCCCGGTAGTAGCGGCCGACGGCTTCGAAGCCACGGTCCACGACCGGGCAGACGAAGTGCTCGACCTCATAACGCAACTGTGCGGCCGCGTCGGCCGCGGCGCACGGCACCGCCACGGTGATCTCGACGGCCCCGTGGCGCCGTGCGTAGTGGACCGCCGCACGCATGGTCAGCCCGGTCGCCAGTCCGTCGTCCACCAGCACCACCGGGCAGCCGGGCAGGAAGGCGGTGAGGCGCGGCGCGTGGTAGAGCGACATGCCGCACCGCATCGCCGACCACGCGCGCGCGCGCGCGCGCTCGATGTCCTCGCTTTCGAGCCCCAGCTCCTCCGCGAGCCCCGGGTCCACCAGGCTGCGCCCGTCCTCGTCGAGCGCGCCGAAGGCCAGCTCGGGGTCCGCGGGCGCGGCGAGCTTGTGCGCGAACACCACCGCCAGCGGGGCCTCGAGGCGCTCGGCCACCGGCTGCGCCACCATCACGCCGCCGCGCGGGATGCCAGCCACGATGCAGGGGCGTCGCAACACCGGCGCGAGCCATCGGGCGAGCTCGCGCCCGGCCTCTTCACGGTCCTGGTAGCGCATGGACAGGCGCCTTCCTCTCCGGGCGGATCCGACCCCGGTGGCTCCGGTGCAACTATTGCGCCGCGAGGCCCGACGGGCGGCGTCCCCCCCACGGAGGCCGCAGTCGCGGCCCGATCGGGGCCCTTTGCGCACTCCCCACCATCGCCGCGACCAGTCCAACGGCGCGCGGCCCGACTGTCAGCGGCGTCAGTCCATGTCAGCGGCTTCGGCCGGAAACGGCATCCACGCCCGCGGGCGGCGCCATTCCGTTGCCGGTGTGAGGAGCCGTCTGGTTCGTGGGCCACGCCCGGGACCGCGGCGCCCGGACGTCATCCCCCACCGGGCGGCCCGGGTTGACCATCGGCCGAAACGGCCCTAAAAGTCGCCAGCGTGGGCCCGCGCCTGCGGGCAGCCGCGCAGCCGTGACCCGGGCCGAAGGGACGCTGATGGCGGAGACTGCGGTGGAGACCAGGGTGGAGTGCGCGATTGAGACCTCCAGCCTCGACCTGCTCCTCGCGGCCCTGCGCGAGCGGGGCTTCGCGGTGATGGGTCCGGTGCTGCGCGACGGCGCGGTGGTCTACGACGAGGTCCGGAGCCGCGCCGACCTGCCCGCAGGCTGGACCGACCGGCAGGAGCCGGGCGGCTACCGGCTCCAGCGCGCCGACTCCCCGCGGCTCTTCGACTTCACCGTGGGCCCCGCCACCTGGAAGCGCTTCCTCCACCCGCCCGCGCTCCGGCTGTGGCAGGCAAGGCGGCAGGACGGCGGCTTCCAGGTGGTGGACATCGAGCCGCCCCCGCCCCTGCTCGCGTTCCTCGGGGTGCGCGCGTGCGAGCTCCACGCCATCGCGGTGCAGGACCGCGTGCTGCTCGGCGGCCCGCACGTGGACCCGGCCTACCGCGCGCGCCGCGCGGGGCTGTTCGTGATCGCGGTGCAGTGCGCGCGCGCCGGCGCCACCTGCTTCTGCGCCTCGATGAACACCGGCCCGCGCGCCGGCGCGGGCTTCGACCTCGCGCTGACCGAGGTGCTCGAAGACGGCCGTCACTGGTTCCGCCTCGAGGTGGGAAGCGAGCGCGGCGCCGAGGTGCTCGCCGTGGTGCCGCACCGCGCGGCCCGCCCCGAGGAGAGCGCCGCGGCCGAGCGCGCGCTCGCAGGCGTGGCGGAGCGGATGGGCCGCACGCTGGAGACCGACGGGCTCCCCGCCCTGCTCCGGCGCAGCACGGAGCACCCGCACTGGAGCGAGGTCGCGCAGCGCTGCCTCGCGTGCGGCAACTGCACCATGGCCTGCCCGACCTGCTTCTGCACCACCGTCGAGGACGCGGCGGACCTCGCCGGGCGCACCGCCGAGCGCGTGCGCGGGTGGGACTCGTGCTTCTCGACCGAGTTCTCGTACATCCACGGCGGCAGCGTGCGGCCCTCGATCCGCGCCCGCTACCGCCAGTGGCTCACGCACAAGTTCTCGACCTGGCACGACCAGTTCGGGGAGTCCGGGTGCGTGGGCTGCGGCCGCTGTATCACCTGGTGCCCGGTCGGTATCGACGTCACCGAAGAAGTGCGGGCTCTCCGGGAGGGCAAACGCAGGAAGGAGGACCGACGTGCAAACGCTTGAGCCGATCCTGGCCCAGCTCCCCCTGTTCCAGGGGATGAAACCCGAACACCTGAAGCTGATCGCCGGCTGCGCCTCGAACGCGCGGTTCGATGCCGGCCAGTTCATCGGGAAACAGGGCGAGCCCGCGGACAAGTTCTGGATCGTGCGCCAGGGGCGCGTCGCGCTCGAGATCCACGCGCCCGGCCGCGGCGCGCTCACCATCATGACGGTGGCGGAGAACGAGGTGCTGGGCTGGTCGTGGCTGCTGCCGCCGCACCAGTGGCATTTCGACGCCTACGCCCTCACCGCCACGCGCGCGATCGCGCTCGACGGCAAGTGCCTGCGCGGGAAGTTCGCCTCCGACCACGAGCTGGGATACGAGCTGATGAGCCGCTTCTCGCAGCTCATCGTGCAGCGCCTCGAGGCCACCAACCTCCAGCTGCTGGACCTCTATGGCGACCACGACTGAGGACCCCGGCCCGCCCGACGCGGCCGGGGCCGATCCGATGCGCCCCGCGCCGTTCCGCGTGGCGCGCAGGGTCGTCGAGACGCACGACGCCTTCACGCTGTGGCTGGAGTCCGTCAACGGCCCGGGCGGGTTCTCGTTCCAGCCCGGCCAGTTCAACATGCTCTACGCGTTCGGCGCCGGCGAGGTGCCGGTCTCGATGAGCGGCCCGCCCGGCGCGGTGAAGCAGGCGGTGCACACCATCCGCGCGGTGGGCCCGGTGACGCAGACCCTGCGGCGCCTGAAGCGCGGCGACGTGGTCGGGCTGCGCGGGCCGTTCGGCAGCGCGTGGCCTGTGTCTCTGGCCGAGGGCAGTGACGTGGTGCTGGTCGCGGGCGGCATCGGCCTCGCGCCGCTCCGGCCCGCGCTCTACCACCTGCTCGCGCACCGCGAGCGCTACGGCCGCGTGGTGCTGCTGTTCGGCGCGCGCACGCCGCGCGACATCCTGTTCGCGCGCGAGATCGAGACCTGGCGCGGGCGCTTCGACGCGGACGTCGAGGTGGTGGTGGACCGCGCGGCGCCCGGCTGGCACGGGCTGGTGGGCGTGGTCACCACGCTCGTCCCGCGCGCCCACTTCGACCCCCACAACACCGTGGCCCTGGTCTGCGGCCCGGAGATCATGATGACCTTCACCGTGCGCGCGCTCGCCCATCGCGGCGTGGTGCCGGCGCGCACCTGGGTCTCGCTGGAGCGGAACATGAAGTGCGCGGTCGGGTTCTGCGGCCACTGCCAGCTCGGCCCCACCTTCATCTGCAAGGACGGCCCGGTCTATCGCTGGGACCGCGTGGCGCCGCTGCTCGGCGTCCGGGAGCTGTGACGTGGGCGCGCGCCGGAGACTCAAGCTCGCGGTGTGGAAGTTCGCCTCGTGCGATGGCTGCCAGCTCGCGCTCCTCGACTGCGAGGACGAGCTGCTCGCGCTCGCCGGCGCGGTCGAGATCGCGAGCTTCCCCGAGGCCTCGCGCGCGGTGGCGAAGGGCCCCTACGACCTGTCGCTGGTCGAGGGCTCGATCACCACGCCGCACGACGCCGAGCGCATCCACCAGGTGCGCCGCGCCTCGAAGGTGCTGGTCACGATCGGCGCGTGCGCCACCAGCGGCGGCATCCAGGCGCTGCGCAACTTCGCCGACATCGGGGACTGGATCCCGCTGGTCTACGCCACGCCGGACTTCATCCACACGCTCAAGACCTCGACCCCGATCGCGAACCACGTGCCGGTGGACTTCGAGCTGCACGGCTGCCCGGTGGACAAGCGGCAGCTCCTCGAGGTCATCCTGGCGTTCCTGAACGGGCGCAAGCCCGCGCTCGCGGCCCACAGCGTGTGCTTCGAGTGCAAGCGGCGCGGCACGGTGTGCGTCATGGTGGCGGACAGTACGCCGTGCCTGGGCCCGGTGACGCGCACCGGCTGCGGCGCGATCTGCCCGGCCTACCGGCGCGGCTGCTACGGCTGCTTCGGCCCGCTCAAGAACCCCAACACCGCCTCGCTGGGCGAGCGCCTCCGCGTCCTCGGCCAGAGCGACGCCGATCTGCTGCGCGCGTTCCGCGGCATCCAGGCGGGCGCCGAGGCCTTCCGCAAGGAGAGCGAGTCCCATGAGTCGCGGTAGGTCCAGGACCATCAAGGTTGACGTGCTGGCCCGCGTCGAGGGCGAGGGCGCGCTCACCGTGCGCCTGAAGGGCGACGCGGTCGTGGACGTTCAGTTCCGCATCCACGAGCCGCCGCGCTTCTTCGAGGCGCTGCTGCGCGGCCGCGCGTTCGGCGAGGCGCCCGACATCACCTCGCGCATCTGCGGCATCTGCCCGGTCGCCTACCAGATGACCGCGGTGCACGCCATGGAGGACGCGCTCGGCGTCACGGTGGACGGTCCGCTGCGCGCGCTGCGGCGGCTGCTCTACTGCGGCGAGTGGATCGAGAGCCACGCGCTCCACGTCACGCTGCTCCACGCTCCCGACTTCCTCGGCTACGAAAGCGGCATCGCCATGGCGAAGGACCACCCCGAGGCCGTCACGCGCGGGCTCCAGCTCAAGAAGGCCGGCAACGAGCTGATGCGCCTGCTGGGCGGGCGCGAGATCCACCCCGTCAACGTGCGGGTCGGCGGCTTCTACCGGGTGCCCGCGCGCCGCGAGCTGGCGGCGATCGAGGAGCGGCTCAAGCGGGCTCTCGACGAAGCGCTCGCGGTGGTGCGCTGGGTCAGGGACTTCCCCTTCCCCGACTTCGAGCGCGACTACGAGTTCGTCGCGCTCCGGCACCCGACCGAGTACCCGATCCTCGGGGACCGGCTGGTCTCGAGCCGCGGGCTCGACATCGCGGTGCGCGACTACGACGCCCACTTCACCGAGGAGCACGTCGAGCGCTCAAGCGCGCTCCACTCGGTGCGGACGGGCCACGGCGCCTACGCCGTCGGCCCGCTCGCGCGCTACAGCCTCAACTTCGACCGGCTCGCGCCGGTGGCGCAGCAGGCCGCGCGCGACGCCGGGCTCGGGCCGGTGTGCCTGAACCCCTTCCGGAGCATCGTGGTGCGCGCGGTCGAGACCGTGCAGGCGGTGGACGAGGCGTTGCGCATCATCGCCGCCTACCAGCCGCCCGACGACGACGCCGTGCCGGTGGTACCATGTGGCGGCACCGGCTGCGGCTGCAGCGAGGCGCCGCGCGGCATCCTCTACCACCGCTACCGGCTGGCCGGCGACGGGACGATCCTCGAAGCGAAGATCGTTCCACCCACTTCGCAGAACCAGAAGACCATCGAGGAGGACCTGTGGCGGTTCGTGGAGCCGCGCGTCCATCTCGGCGAGCAGGAGCTCACCTGGCAGTGCGAGCAGGCCATCCGGAACTACGACCCGTGCATCTCGTGCGCCACCCACTTCCTGAAGCTGAGCCTCGAGCGCGCGTGATCGCGCGCCCCGCGCGGGTCATCGGCGTCGGCAACCTCCAGCGCGGCGATGACGCCGTGGGGATCCTCGCGGTGCGCCGGCTGCGCCGGCGTCATCCCGGCCGCTTCGAGGTGGTCGAGTGCGAGGGCGAGATGTCCGCGCTGTTCGACGCGTGGGAGGGCGCAGAGCGCGCGGTGGTGGTGGACGCGGTGCGCGCCGGCGTGACTCCCGGCACGCTCCACCGCTTCGACGCCGCCGCGACCCGGCTCCAGGCCGGGATCTTCGTGGGCTCCACCCACGCGTTCGGCGTGGCCGAGGCGGTGGAGCTGGCGCGCTCGCTCGGCATCCTTCCCCCGGCGCTCGTGGTGGTCGGGATCGAGGTGAAGCGTTTCACGCTCGGCGCGCCGCTCTCGCCCGGGGTCGCAGCCGCGCTCGACCGGCTGGTCGAACGCGTGGCCGTCGAGGCCGCCCCGCGTGCGGCCGCGAAGCCGCACAGATCGAGGGGTTGAGCCCGCGCCAGGCCTTGACCCGCCCCGCGCGGCATGATGCACTGCGGGCGTGGATCCGCTCCTGTCTCCGGACCTGCCGCGGTGAGCCTGCTCCTCTTCCTCGCGGCCGCGCTGCGCATCAGCGTGCCCTACACGCTCGCCGCGCTCGGCGCGGCCATCAACGAGCGCGGCGGCGTGATCAACATCGCGCTCGAGGGCATGATGCTGAACGGCGCGCTGGCCTACGTGCTGGGCGCGCACTTCTCCGGCGACCCGTGGACCGGCGTGGCCGCCGCGATCGCGGCCGGCGTGGCAACCGGCGCGCTCCACGCGCTGGTCACCGTGGTGGCGCGCGCCGACCAGATCACCAGCGGTCTCGGCATCAACCTGCTCGCCGCCGGGCTCACCAAGTTCGTGCTCACCCAGGTGTTCCACTCCTCGTCCAACTCGGCGCGCGTGGTGGGGCTGCCCGAGTGGGACCTGGGCGCGCTGTCGCGCGTCCCCGGGCTCGGCCCGGTGTTCTCGACCCCGCTGGTGCTCTTCGCCATCGCGCTGGTGCTCGCCGGCCAGTGGCTGCTGTTCCGCTCGGTGTTCGGGCTCCGGCTGCGCAGCATCGGCGAGCGCCCCGAGGCGGCGGCCACGCTCGGGCTCCGGGTGAGCGTCTACCGCACCGCCGGCGTGCTGATCTCGGGCGCGCTCGCCGGGCTCGCCGGCGCGTGGCTGGCGAGCGAGCAGCACTCGTTCACCGACGGCATGACCGGCGGCCGCGGCTACATCGCGCTCGCCGCGATGATCGTGGGCAAGTGGTCGCCGTTCGGCGCCGCCGCGGCGTGCCTGCTGTTCGGCGCGGCCGAGGCGCTGCAGATCACGCTGCAGGGCTCGGGTTTCCCGAACGAGCTGTTGCAGATGATGCCCTACCTCGTCACCATGCTGGCGCTGGCCGGCTTCATCGGCCGCGCCACCGCCCCGCGCGCCATCGGCGTGCCCTACGACCCGGAGGGACAATAGGTGTGAGCAAGCCCAGGCTTCCAGCCGCACACGACACCTCCGCTCGGGTGAGGCGAAGTGCGCCGCGAGCCTTCGAAGAAGAGTTGTCGGTTGCGGCTGAAGAGATTGAGTTCTCACTCGGCGGTGCCCCCTCTGCGCCCTGGGCGGATCATCTCCTGAATCCGCGGCGCCTGAGGGGCAGTGATTTCCTCATGCGCTGGTCACAAGGTGTATGGAGCGAACAACGTGTTGTCCAAGCCGTCAACGGCACGGGGCGTTACTTCGCACTGCCCTACGGCCCGAGCGGGACTGCACCCGAGGACGACGTCAGGGCCTTCGAGCTCTACTTCGAACGTCTTGAGGCAGCTGGGCTCGGGACGATCAAGCGGCCGGACCTCCTTATCCTTCGGGGCGAGGACCGGCCGTTCGTGGAGAACTTCCTCAAGTCTTGCGGGGGGAACGCAGAACTCCCCTTTCAGCCGGAGGAGAAGCTCTCGTCCATACTCTCCCGGGCCATCTGCGCGGTTGAGTGCGAGAACAGTCTGTGGATCGCCAGGCAGATGCCCGACTTCGCCAAGCCGATGCGGCCGCAACCCCGGCTGGGTGGTCGCCCGGGATTCCCGAAGTCCGCGGTCCTTCCCACCGTAATTCTGAAGGAGGAGGACCGAGGACCACTGAGGACGTGGGAACAGCGCTCCGGGATCCCCGTTCACGTGTGGCACGTCTTCTACGATGTTGCCTTTGGTCTGGCAATGGGCGAAGCGGAGAGGCTGATTGCGGAGAAGCTGATTACTCCGACGCTTCAGACCTTCCAGGCTCCCGGAGGCGCCACGACCAAGAAGCAGATCTACAAGATCTACTACCAGTACGGTTATCCGCTGGCCTCCAGCAGCACGGAGCCGGAGCTACGGCCCGACAAGGTGATTGACAAGAACGGTCACATCCTGCCTTACGTTCGATTTCAGGGCGGAGGAATCGTCTTGTCCGCCGAGGCCCTTCGCGAATTGGATGCCCTCGCAAACAGGCCCCCGAGATGAGGACCTCTCGTATGACACGCATCCACCAGAAGCTGCCTGGATCCGGACCTGAACGCGAGGCATTGCGCGGAAAGGGGCAGTTCTGGACTCCAGCCTGGGTCGCCGAGGCCATGGTTGCCTACGTCACCCTCGCTGGGTCCAAGGAGATCTTCGACCCGGCAGTTGGCGCCGGCGCCTTCTTCCTAGCCGCAAGAGGACTCGATCGCGAGCTGGGTCGCGCTTTGCGTTTTCGTGGATCAGAGCTCGACCCCAGTGTCCTCGATCAAGCGCTCGCGGCGGGCCTCAGAGAGAGCGATCTCAAGGAAGTTCAAGTCACCGATTTCGTGCTCCGTCCCCCGAGTGGACCGCTTCCGGCGATTGTTGCAAACCCGCCCTATCTCCGGCATCACCGGCTCTCCGCCAGAACGAAGGACGCGTTGCGACGCTTCTGTGTGGGTCTGATCGGGCATCCGCTCGACGGACGAACCGGCTATCACGTGTACTTCTTGCTGCGTGCGCTCCAGTTGCTGGAGCAAGGAGGCCGGTTGGCCTTCATCATGCCGGCAGATACCTGCGAAGGCGTCTTCGCAGCACCGCTCTGGCGGTGGATCACGTCGCACTTCTGCCTTGACGCCGTGATCACTTTCTCGCCTGATGCCACGCCGTTTCCAAGGGTGGACACGAACGCCGTCGTGTTCCTCATCCGTAAGACCGCACCCGAAGAGCACATCCACTGGGTGCACTGCAAGGTTCCGGACACGGCAGCTTTGAAGGAGTGGGTGTTGGGAGAGGCAGGCGCTCACGAGCGCGCGGACCTGGAGGTTCACCATCGGGCGCTCTCGGAGGCTCTGACGACGGGCCTCTCAAGACCTCCGAGCCATCACCCCCATACCGGGCCAAGGCTTGGGAGCGTGGCTGCCGTCTGCCGGGGAATCGCCACGGGGGCGAATGAGTTCTTCTTCATGACACGAAGGCGTGCGCGAGAATTGAAGATCCCGCAGAGGTACTTCGTGACCGCGATTGGTCGTACACGCGATATCACTGGCGACGTACTTACGGCTGAGCAGGTCGTGGCGCTCGAGGCAACTGGCAGACCGACCCAGTTGCTGTCCATCGGCGATGAACCTCTTGATCGTCTGCCCTCGTCGCTTCGGGACTACCTGCGGATGGGCGAGGAGGCTGGCTACTCGCGACGCGCACTGATTTCCACGCGGCGACCCTGGTATCGGATGGAGGTGCGGCGCGTCCCACCGATTCTCTTCGCATACCTCGGGCGACGGAACGCGCGCTTCATCCTGAATGAGGCCGGCGTCGTCCCATTGACCGGCTTCCTCTGCGTCTACCCCCGGAGGACTGATCCGGATTCCCTGCGGCGCCTCTGGGGTGCACTGTCGAACCCAGAGATCCCCGAGAGCTTGCGCCTGGTTGGAAAGTCGTACGGCTCAGGAGCGATCAAGGCCGAACCCCGGGCCCTGGAGAACCTCCCGCTTTCGCACGCGGTGCTCGGGGGAGAGCCGGGCCGGCCCGAGACCGACCTCGCCGTTCAGGGGGAGATGTTCCAGGAGGCAAAGCAGCAGTGACCGCCTCGCCGCTCCCCACCCACGACCTCGACGTCCGCGTGCGCGAGGCGGTCGCGGCCATCCGTGCGCGCACCGCGCTCACCCCCCGCGTCGGGCTCACGCTCGGCTCGGGGCTCGGCGGCGTGGTGGACGCGCTCGACGACGCCACCGTGTTCGCCACCGCCGACCTGCCGCACTGGCCGCGCTCGACCGTGCACGGCCACGCCGGCCGGCTCGCGCTCGGGCACTGGCAGGGCGTGCCGGTGGCGGCGCTCTCGGGTCGCAGCCACCGCTACGAGGGTTACCCGCTCGACCGCGTCACGTTCGCGGTGCGCGTGATGCACGCGCTCGGCGCGCGCGTCCTGCTGTTCACCAACGCCGTCGGCGCGATGAACCCCGAGTACCGCCCCGGCGACCTGATGCTGGCGGTGGACCACATCAACTTCATCGGCAAGCGCGGGCTCCTCGCGCCCGCGGAGCTGGCCGCGCGCCGCATGGGCCGCGCGGTCGGCGAGACCTACAGCCCGCGGCTGCGCGCCGCGCTGCTCGAGGCCGCGCTGCGCGCCGGCGTCAGGCTCCACCAGGGCGTGCTCATGGGCGGGCTGGGGCCGAGCTACGAGACCGCCTCCGAGGTGCGCATGGCCGCATCACTCGGCGCAGACGTGGCGTGCATGAGCACCGTCCACGAGGTCTCGCTGGCGGCGCAGCTCGGCTGCGAGGCCGCGAGCATCTCGTGCATCACGAACCGCGCGACCGGGCTCTCCGACGGGCCGCTCGCCCACGACGAGGTCACCGAGGTGGCCGACCGCGTGGCGTGGCGCCTGCGCGCGGTGCTCGAGGAGTACCTGAAGGGGCTCCCGGGCGCGTAGCGGGGCCGCTCCCCGTCGCGGGCTGCGTTCCACGAAACCCATCTCGGGAAGGCGTGGCCCGTGCCCCGCCCGACCACGCGGATCAGAACCGCGTCTCGAACCCCAGCCGCAGGCCACGGCGCGAGCGCTTCACCAGGAAGCGCGCTCGCTCGAACAGACCGCGATGGTCGCGCTCGGCGGCGTCGAGCTTCCGCCCCGCCCAGAAGCCGAGCGCCGCGCCCACCACCACGTCGCTCGCCCAGTGCTCCTCGTCGTGGACGCGCGACCACGCCACCGCGGTCGCGACCGGATAGACCACCCACGGCACCCAGCGCGACCGCGTCTCCCCGTCCACCGCCGCGGCGGTGGCGAAGGCGATGGTGGCGTGGGCCGAGGGGAACAAGGTCTTCCCCGAGAACGGGTGGAAGTCGTCGGGGTCATCGGGCGCCTCGAAGGGCCGCGCTCGCCCCACCGCTAGCTTGAGCCCCGCGGCCAGCGCGCTCGCGCCCAGCACCGCCACGCCCACGCGCGCGGTGCCCGCAGAGAGACCCGGCGCTCCGGTGAAACGCCCGGCCGCCCAGCTCGCGAGCAGCGCCGGGCCGACGTAGACCGGGCTGCCGAGGTGCTCGGCCAGGTGCGCGGCGCGCTGCAGCCCCGGGCCGTCGCTGCGCTGCGACGCGCGCCACGCCCAGCGGTCGCCGAAGGCCACAGCCACGATGCCGGCGGCCGAGACAGCGGCGAACCAGGCGTCGCCGCGCGTGAAGAATGAGCCTGCCGGCGGCGGCGGCGCGGTCGAGAGCAGGTCGGGCGCCGGCTGCGCAGCCAGTGACGCCGCGGCCGGCGGCGGCACCACGAGCAGCGGCGCGGGCACCGGCTGCGCGCCCGCGGGGGCGACGCAGAGGATCAGGGTGGCGAGGACGAGGGAGCGCGGACGCACGAGCGATGGATCTCCGTCTCGAGGAAAGGTGGAAGCCCGGCCGCGCCCGTGCCCCAAGAGCATCGCGCCCGATGAGGCTCGCCGACGGTCGGGCTCTATCGCACCAGCTCGACCTTCACCACGCGGTCGCCCTGGACGACGCGGTGCACGACGTCCATGCCGCGGGTGACGCGCGCGAAGATGGTGTAACGCCCGTTCAGGTGCATCTGCGGCGAGTGGGTGATGAACCACTGGCTGCCGCCGGTGTCCTTGCCGGAGAGCGCCATGCCGACCATGCCGGGGTCGTAGCGCAGCCGGTTGTACTCGCAGCGGATGGTGTAGCCGGGACCGCCCGAGCCGGTGCCGGTCGGGTCGCCGTCCTGGATCACGAAGTTCGGCACCACGCGGTGGACGGAGAGGCCGTCGAAGTAGCCGCGCGCTGCGAGCCGCGCGAAGCTCTTCACGGTCTGCGGCGCCTCCTCGGCGTAGAACGCCCACTCGATGTCGCCGGCGGTGGTGTGGAGCACCGCGCCCTTCACGTCCGGCGGCGCGAAGAACGCGGAGTCGTACGGCGTGGAGGCGTTGCGCGCGGGATGCGCGCGCTCGACGCTGTCCGCGAACGCCCGGCCGGCCAGCGTCCTCAGCGCGTCGCGGATCGAGATGCGGGCGTCGGCGTCCGCGTCGGCCGCTCGTGCCGCGTACGCATGCGCCAGCGCGCCCACCGCGGTCGAGTCGCCGAGGTCGGCGAGCGCCGCGGCCGCCGAGGCCGCGAACAGGACCGCGGTGTCGGCGAGCGCGGCGCGCAGGCGCGGTGATGCCGCCTTCGCGTGGAGCCGGCCCAGCGCCTCGGCCGCCGTCATGCGCTCGAACAGCGGCGCATCGTGCTCGAGCCGGGGCGTGAGCAGCGGGACGGCCGCCGCCTCGGGCAGCAGCGTGAGCGCGTCGAGCAGCGCGACACGGGCGTAGAGCGAGGTGTCGGCCAGCAGCGGCTGCACGTCGGCCAGCGCCGCCGCGCCGCGCCGCGCGAGCAGCGCGCGCGCCGCGGCGCCGCGCGTGGCGGGGTTCTGGTCCTTCGCCACGATGTCCGCGAGCCGGCCGCGCGCCTTCACCCGCCCGGCCGAGTCGGTGGCCGCCCAGGCGAAGCGATCGGAAAGCGCGGTGGCGGCCGCGAGCCGCACGTACGGGTGCGCGGCGTCGAGCTGGCTCGCGAGCGCGCCGAGGCACGAGCCGCAGCTCGTGTCGGCGATCGCCTGGAGCGCGCGGAGGATGTTCACCGCCACGCCAACGTCGCCCTCCTCGGCGAGCCGCTGGAGCAGGTAGGCGGTGGCGCGCGGCGACTTCTGCCGGCCCAGCGTGCGCGCCGCGTAGGCGCGGGTCAGCCACTCGGCGTCCTCCAGGTGGAGCACGGCCATGAGCACCACGCGGTCGGGGTCCACGATCTTCTCGAGCGCGTAGATGGCGCGCCAGCGCACCCCGGGGTCCGGGTCGTCCACGTGCGCGAGCAGCGGATCGAGCGCGGTCGAGTCGGCGAGCCGCCACAGCGCCACCGCGGCCTCGCCGCGCAGCAGCGGCTCGGCGTTCTCGAGGTACGAGGCCACCAGCGGCGTCGCGCCCCTGTCGCCGAGCTTGCCGAGCGCTTCAAGCGCGAGGCCGGCGGTCGCGACGTCGGCGCCTGGCAGCGTCTTCTCGAGCGCGCCGCGCGCCTGCGCCGCGGCCCCCGGCTGCGCCAGCCCGATCTGGCCGAGCGCGAAGATGGCCTCGCGCTTGACCTCGGGGTCGCTGTCCGCGAGCAGCGGCAGCAGGTCGGGGATGGCGGTCGAGTCCTGGAGCCGGCCCACCGCGAGCACGGCGCGCCGCCGTACCGTGGCGCCGGGATCGGCGAGGAAACGCCTGAGCACGCCGTCCGCGTAGACCCGCTCGTCCTCGGCCCGGGCGATCCTCTGCAGCGGCGAGAACCGCGCGGCCGAGATGGTGTCGGCGAGCAACACCAGACCCCACTCCATGACACGCGATTCGTCGGGCACCCGCGCCGGCGGCCGCGCGGGCGGAGGCTGGACGGCGGGCGGTCGCGCGGGCTTCTTCGCCGGCGCGGGAGCCGCGAGGCACGCCGTGGGACCGGCGAGGAGCACGCAGGTGACGAGCAGCGCTGCCGCGGCGAGCAGCGCCCGCTCAGGGCGCGGGCGTGACCTCGGCGACGCGCCGCGGCTTGCGGAGCTTGACCAGCCGGCCTTCGTAGGTCGTGGATCCCGCCGGGCTCTTCGCCACCATGCGGTAGAAGTAAATCCCGTTCGCAAGCTTGGCACCCTCCGCGTCGCGCCCGTCCCACGGGAGCTGGTGGTAGCCGGGGAGCAGGCCGCGTTCCACGCGCTCGTATGCCAGGCGGCCCGACGCAGTGTACACCCGCACCAGCAGGTCGGCCGGCGCGTCGCTCTGGAGCATGAAGCTGAAGCGCGTCCCCAGCTCGTCCTCGAACGGGTTGGGGAAGGCTATCGCGTCCGCCAGCCGGATGCCCGCGACCACCGAGAAGCTCATCAGGATGGGCGCGGCGCCGAGCAGGCTCAGGCCCACGGTGTGCTGGCCCGCGGTGTAGGCCGCGTGGTCCCATGCGAGCAGCCACTGCCGTCCGCTCTGGTCGCCGCGCGCCGGGGTGGCGGTGAAGCTCTGCGCCTGCCCGTCCACCGTGAGCGCCAGATCGGCCTGCGGGTCGAGCGCGCCCGGCGAGAGCACCAGCAGCGTCAACCGCGCGCCGGGCGCCACCGGGTCGCCGGCGCGCAACGGCCGGTCCTCGGCCTGGAGCAGGGCCTCGAACTGGAACACGATGTCGAACTGGGTCGCCACGTCGTAGCGGTCCACCGTGCGCAGCGCGTACGAGAAGCTGCCGGTGCGCAGCGAGGTGCGGTAGACGAGATGGAAGCGCCGCCCGCCCGAGCGACCCGCGCCGGTGTCGGGGAACG
The DNA here is from genome assembly GCA_964359105.1 of uncultured bacterium. Classification (GTDB taxonomy): domain Bacteria; phylum Eisenbacteria; class RBG-16-71-46; order RBG-16-71-46; family RBG-16-71-46; genus JACRPT01. The sequence continues at coordinate 4,960 of CAYHRW010000016.1, read as the reverse complement.
CGGGCGTGAGCGTGAACGCGGTGTCGGGCACCGGGAAGGTGCCCGTGCCGTCGGTGGCGGTGAACGCGAGGCTCTTCAACTGCGTGTTCGAGACCAGGTCGGCCTCGATCCGCAGCGTGTCGCCGGTGCTGGCGAGCCGCACCGCCTGCCCGCTCACCACCGGCTGCCGGTTCGCGGTGACCAGGATCTGCGGCGGGCCGATCGAGAGCCGCGTGGCCGGGTCGCCGAGCAGGTTGTAGGTGAGCCCCACGGCGCGCTCGTACGAGGAGCCCGAGACCGTGGGCAGGTAGTTGAGCAACGTGAGCCCGATGACCTCGCCCAGCACCACGCGCGCGCCGGCGTCGCCCAGGTAGCGGTCGTGCGGCGGGTTCGAGAACAGCGCGCGCGCCAGCTCGACGTTGAGGTGGTAGTCGGGGTTCTGCGGCACCACCTCGAAGCCGCTGGAGGCCCAGCTCGCCACCGCGCCGCGGTTCGCGAGCGTCATCAGGTTCTCGCCCACCGAGGGCCCGAGCGCGGGGTCGGCCTCCTTCGCCACCGCGAAGCCGTTCACGTGGCAGGAGAACGCCGAGAACAGGAAGGGCTTCCCGTCGTTCATCAGGTTGTCGCGGTCCTGGCTGCCGCCCTGGTTCCGGTAGAAGCCCTCGTGCGACAGGATGTACTGGTTGGCGTGGCCCTGGTAGTTCCACCACAGCACGCCCCCGCCCAGCCGGCTGAACAGCGCGGGGTTGAACGCCGCGCGCAGGAGGCTCTCGGCGTTCGGCGTGCCCTGCTGCGCGCCGGTCCGGCAGGTGTCGCCGGGACCGTTCACGATGTAGAGCGCGGGCGTGGTCAGGTACGAGCGCAGGTCCATGACCTCCGGGAAGCTCTGCTGGAGCCCGGCTTCGTCCAGCACCACGCGCCTGATCGCCTCGTTGAGCGTTCGAAACCTCAGCTCGTAGGAGCGGTAGCAGTAGTTGTTGCCGCCCCCGCCGCCCCCGAAGGTGCTGACCCCCGAGTAGGCGTCGTCGGCGAGCAGCACCATGCGGCGCCGCCACACCTGGTCGGCCGCGAAGCTCTCGTTCGCCACGATCTTGGAGATCATGTCGGTGGCCTGCTGCAGGCTGTTCGCGGGGAGCCGTCCCACGAACACCTGCGGGATCAGCAGCGGCTGGATGTAGCAGTTGGGATCGTCGTTCAGGCACCAGCCGTACCACGGGTCGCCGGGGATGATCTCGAGCCCCTCGGCCACCGCGACCGGACCGCGGATCGGCGCGATCGGGATCCAGTCCGTCCCCGAGTCGTTCAGGAGGTGCCGCCCGTCCTCGCTGCCGTCACCCACCAGCATCAGGAAGCGGCTCTGCCAGTGCTCGTAGGCGTAGCGCACGAAGCGCTTGATCGCCCACTTCGATTTCCGCCCGCCGTTGAACTCGTCGTTCACCGACTCGAGCGGCGCAACCAGCACCGAGAGCCCCTGCGCGCGCCGCAGGCTCACCAGCGGGTCCACCGCGGGGAGGAACTCCTCGGGCACCACCAGCAGGTAGTCGGCGGCCAGGTTGTCCTCGAGGCGGCGGCGCGTGACGGCCGTGACCAGCGCGCCCGGCACGCTCTTCGGCGCGTCGAAGGCGACGTAGCGCCGCGGCTGGCCCGCGCCGGTCGAGTCCTGGAAGTCCACCGCGTAGCCGCCGCTCCCGTCGGGCCCGATCCGCGCGGGATCCACCTGCACGCGCGCGGGATTCGCGGGGTCGGTGACGTCGTAGACACGGATCAGGTCCGTGGCGAAGCCGGTCGCGTGCACCTGGAACACGTCCGCGGCGTCGGCGCTGTTCAGGTCGAGAGTGCCACGCAGCGCCCGGAAGCTCCGCCAGTAGGTGGCCTCGAACCAGTTGAGGCCGGCGCTCACGTAGCCGTTCGTGATGGGATCGGGCGGGCTCGCGGAGTTCTTGCCCCAGTCGCGGAACGTGTTGGTGTTCCCTTCGCTGAGCGCCGAGCCGTGGAACACCGTGGTGACCGTCACCGGGTCCTTCGCGAACCAGAACACCGAGTCCGCGACGCTCGTGAACTGCAAGGAGCTGTTCTTCACCTGGGCCCAGATGAAGTGCGTGCTGCTGCTGATCCCCTCCCAGTTCCCCCGGAAGGTGATGGTGCGCGAGGTGTCGAGGTGGTTGGTCTCGAAGCGGATGGTGTCGGGGCGGTAGTAGTAGGACTTGGTGTAGGGAGTCCACAGGAACCGGTCGTAGACCGTGGTGTCGTTGGGGAACCCGTAGTAGCCGAAGTTGCGCTCCCAGCGCTGTCGCCAGGGGTACGAAGCGAGCGGCGTGACGCTGGCGTTCCTCCAGCCCGGCCGCACCGGCAGCCTCATCCCCGCGCCGCCGCGCAGGCGCGTGGCGTAGACCACCTCGCCATCGCCCCACTCGCGCTGCGGGATCGAGGCGCCCGAGCGCTCCGCCCAGCTCCGCACGAACGCCAGGATGCGGTCGCCCGAGTCGAACACGCCGTCGCCGTTCGCGTCGTCCACCTCGATGGGCAGCTCGAGCGTGACGTAGGGCGGGGTGGCGCCCTGCACGAACTCGTGCCGGTGGAGGCTCACCTCCGCGACCGGCACGCCGGCCGGGTAACCCCTAGCCGCCAGCGCGTCGAAGTCGAGCCCCCAGACGCCGGTGGTGTCCACGCGCACCCGCACCTCGGGCTCGCTCTCGTCGAACGCCGCGCTCGCGGCGATCCCGGCCGGCAGCGCCGCGCGGTCGAGCGTCGTGCCGCGGAACAGGCTAAGGCCCGCCGCGGGCCCGGCCGCCGGCTCGCGCCAGCGCCGGCCCTGCTCGTAGTTGAGCAGCGCGCTCTCGAACACCGGCTCCCAGTGCCGATCCTCGGCCGGGGCGGCCAGCGCGGGCTCGGCGCCGCCGACGAAGTCCACGCGCACCTCGAGCGCGCGCCGGATCCAGAGCCGCGACGAAGCCTCGTCGGCCCGGAAGGGCCACACCCGGACGGCGACCATGCGCTGGCCGCGCAGCGTGAACGGCTCGCCCACCGCGACCGGCGCGGCGGGCCACGGCCCGTCGGCCAGCGGCGCGACCGCCTCGAGCGACGGGGTGGGCCCGAGTCCGCCCGGGTCCTCCACGAACACCGGCCTGGGCCCGATCGCGAGCTTCACATCCACGCGCTCCTCTTCCGCCTCGCCGCCTGTGTCGCGCGCGCGCGCCGTGGCGCCCGGCGGCAGCGCCAGCAGCGCCTGCGCGAACGGGAGCTGCGGGCGGCCGGGCTCGCTCGCGGCGCGGAAGCCCGGCACCAGGAGCCGCACCCGGTCCTCGGCCTCGGGCGCCGACAGTTCGAACCCTGAGGCGTCCACCCGCAGGGTGACACCGCGGGCGTCGGAAGCGAGGAGGCGGACCGGCTGGGCCCGGGCCGGGAGCGCCGGAAGCAGCGCGAGGAGGAGGATCGCGGCCCTGAGGAGGCTCTGGATGGGGCGCATGAAGTGCCGAGTCTACGGACCCTGCTCGAACGGGGTCAAGGTCGCAGCCCTGGGATCGGGTCGGTCTCCGTGTAGAAGTTGTGAATCGGTCGCGGTTCAATGCTAGACTCGCGTGCCTCGACCGCGCTCCCCCGCTCCCTGGAGGTGGCATGGACCGCTGCACGCGAGCCCGCGCATCGCGACGATGCGCGTCCTGGACACTGGCACTGCTGATGGCGACCCCGCTGGCCGCGCCGGCGCGGGCGAGGCTCGCGCCGGACCGTCCCATGCCGGCCCGGGCGGCCTCGACCGCTGCGACGGCGCTGGGGCTCCTGCCCGACTCCGTGCTGGCGGTCGTGGGAACCCACCGCGAGATCACCGTCTCCCGGTTCCGAAAGGCCTGGGATCAGGTCGCCCCCCCTGCACGACCCGATTCCCTTACCCCGGAGGGCGCGCGGGAGTTTCTCGAACTTCTGGTCTCCAAAGAGACCCTGGGCGAGGCCGCCCAGCGCGAGCGCTGGACCTGGACGGCACGCGAGAGCGCCGAGTACCAGGGTCTGCGCGACCGGCTGGTGATTGAGACCATGCTCGACTCGGCGCTGGCGGCCACGCGCCGCGGGCTGGGTCCGCGCGGCGACAGCCTCGACAAGCAGGCGCTCGGCATCGTGGCGCGCGACAGCGCCATGGCGCGCCTCCGTACACGTTACGAGGAGCCGCTGCTCGCGAGGCTGGCGAAAGCGTGGGACGCGATCCCCAGGCGGTCGCGCGACTCCTCGCTGTTCGCGCAGCTGCGCGCCATGGGCACCATGCCCGCGGTGGACCCGGCGGACACGGCCAGGGTGGTGGCCCGCTCGGACGAGGGCGACTACCGTGTGGCCGAGCTGCTCGAGGCGTGGCGGCGGTTGAACCCGCTCTACCGCCCGCGCATCGAGAGCGACTCGCAGGTGCGCGACCTGGTGAAGAACGGGCTGTTCGAGCGCATGCTGCGCCGCGACGCCGAGCGCCGCGGCCTCGAGCGGCGCGCCGACATCGCGGCGGCGCTCCAGAACCAGCGCGAGTTCAACGACGTCTCGCACCTGGTGGGCCGCGAGGTCTACGCGAGGAACGCAACTGATTCGCTGGCGCTGCTGAGGTTCTTCAGCGCCCACGAGGACGACTGGATGCTGCCGCTGCGCGTGAAGATCCTGCGCATCGTGCTGGGGGACCGCGGCGAGGCCTCGGCGATGGCGGTGCGCCTGCGCGCGGCGAGCGAGGCCGAGAGCCTCGAGGCGATCTCGAGGCGCGGGGGCGCCAGCCTCGCCTACGAGGTGAGCGCGGAGTCCGACAGCACGCTGTTCGCGCACGCCATGCGCGCCGGCACCGGGTCGGTGCTGGGCCCCGACCCGGTCGAGAACGGCTGGGAGGTCTCGCGCGTGACGGCGGTGATGCCGAGCCGGCGGCGCTCGTTCGACGAGGTGCGCGACCTGGTGCAGCACCGCTGGTACGGCGAGGAAGGCGAGCGGCTGATGCGCGCGCTGGTGGACAGCCTGCGCGCCG
>CAYHRW010000015.1:0-19954 GCA_964359105.1 uncultured bacterium | reverse complement strand
GCAGCGCGCGCACCGCTGCGGCAGCGGGCGGCGCGCGCGTGCGCGCGAACCGCGCCGCGGCGCCCGCCAGCCGCGCGCCGCCCGCGGCCAGCCGCGCGGCGAGCCAGCCCGCGAAGGCCGCGTCCTCGATGCAGAAGCGGCCGAGCTTGCCGGAGCAGATGATCGCGACCTCGGGCTCGTCCGCCACGGCGCGCGCCACGGCGTTCGCGTTCACGAACGCGCCGAGCAGGCGCCGGCGCGCGGCCGCCGCGCGCCTGAGCGCCAGCGAGCCGTTCGTGGAGGCGAACACCAGAGTCCTGCCGCCCACCGTCTCCGGGCGGTACTCGAACGGCGAGTTGCCGAGATCGAAGCCGGGGATCCTCCGGCCGTCGCGCTCGCCGCAGAGCAGTGCGCCGGGATGGCTGCGGGCGCGCGCGAACGCCTCCTCGGGCGTGGCCGCGGCGAGCACCTCGCGCGCGCCGCTGCCACGGGCGACCGTGAGAGTGGTCGAGGCGCGCAGCACGTCCACCACCACCGCCGTCGCCCGCGCCGGCACCTCGCCCGCGGCGGGCGTGAGCAGCACGGTGACGCGGGACATGGCCGTCCGGGTCAGGACGCGGGGACGGCCGCCCCGGCGGGATGGCCTTCGGGCTTCAGCAGCCGCTCGACGAAGTGCGTGTCGAGCTCGCCCCGGCGGAAGGCCGGGTCGCGCAGCGCGAGGAGGTGGAACGGGATGGTGGTCCGGATCCCCTCCACGATCATCTCCTCGAGCGCGATCTCCATGCGGCGCAGCGCCTCGGGACGGTCCTTCCCGCGCGCGATGAGCTTGCCGATCATGGAGTCGTAGTGCGGTGGCACGGTGTAGCCGGCGTAGACGTGGCTGTCCATCCGGATGCCCGGACCGCCCGGCTTGTAGAAGTAGGTGACGGTGCCCGGGCTGGGGCGGAAACCGTGCTCGTGGTCCTCGGCATTGATGCGGCACTCGATGGCGTGCCCGCGCCACTCCACCTCGTCCTGGGAGAGCGAGAGCTTCTCGCCCGCCGCCACCTGGATCTGCTCCTTCACCAGGTCGAGCCCGGTGACCTCCTCGGTGACCGGGTGTTCCACCTGGATGCGGGTGTTCATCTCCATGAAATAGAACGAGCCGTCCTGGTCGAACAGGAACTCCATGGTGCCCGCGTTGAGGTAGCCGATGGCGGCCGCGCCCCGCGCCGCGAGCGCGCCGATCCGGCCGCGCTGCTCCCCGGCGAGGAACGGGCTCGGAGCCTCCTCGATGAGCTTCTGGTGGCTGCGCTGCACCGAGCACTCGCGCTCGCCGAGGTGGATCAGGTTGCCGTGCGCGTCGCCCAGCAGCTGGAACTCGATGTGTCGCGGCTTCGCGATGTACTTCTCGAGGTAGACGGCGTCGTTGCTGAACGCCGCCCCCGCTTCGGCTCGCGCGATGCCGAAGCCGGCGCGGAGCTGCTTCTCGTCCCACGCCACGCGCATGCCGCGCCCGCCGCCGCCGGCCGCGGCCTTGATGATGACCGGGAACCCGAGCTCGCGCGCGAGCGAGGCCGCCTCGTCCACGTCGGCGATCACGCCCTCGCTGCCCGGCACCACGGGCAGCCCGGCGTCCTTCATGGTGCGGCGCGCGGTCGCCTTGTCGCCCATGGCGCGGATCATGTCCGCGGTCGGGCCGATGAACGTGAACCCGCACGAGGCGCAGACCTCGGCGAAATGCGCGTTCTCCGAGAGGAAACCGTAGCCGGGATGGATGGCATCGGCGCGGGTGACCTCGGCGGCCGAGATGATGCGGGCGATGTAGTTGTAGGACTGCGCCGGGGCCGGCTGGCCGATGCACACCGACTCGTCCGCGAGCCGCACGTGCAGGCTGTCGCGGTCGGCCGTGCTGAACACCGCCACCGTCGAGATCTTGAGCTCGCGGCAGGCGCGGATGACGCGCAGCGCGATCTCCCCACGGTTGGCGATCAGGACCTTGCGGAACATCAGCCGCCCAGGCCCTCGCCGAACCCCTGCGCCCGCTTCGCCGGCCCACCGCCGGTCAGCGCCGCGCCCGGCGGCAGCGTGCCCTCGGCGGCCGGCGAGGCCAGCGGCTGCCAGGTGCGGTCGGAGGCCGCGTCGATGCCCTTGAGCTTGAGCGAGAGCTCGTTGGGATTCGTGGCGTTCTTGAGCGCCTCCTGCTCGGTGATGAAGCCGCCCTTGAGCAGCGACATGACCGACTGGTCGAAGGTCTGCATCCCGTACTGGGTCATGCCTTCGGCGACCACCTGGTGGAGGAGCGGGGTCTTGTCGGGGTTCAGGATGTACTCGCGCACCGTGGGCGTGCTCATCATGATCTCGACCGCCGGCACGCGTCCCGCGCCGTCGCGGCGCGGGACGAGGCGCTGCGAGATCACCGCGCGCAGGTTCGAGGCCATCGAGAGCCGCAGCTCGTCGTGCTGGTGCGGCGGGTAGAACGAGATGATGCGCTGCAGCGTCTGCACCACGTCGGTGGTGTGGAGCGTCGAGAGCACGAGGTGCCCGGTGTCGGCCGCCATGAGCGTGGTGCTCATGGTCTCGAGGTCCCGGATCTCACCCACCAGGATGACGTCCGGATCCTGGCGCAGCACGTACTTGAGCCCGTCGTGGAACGACCGGGTGTCGAGCCCCACCTCGCGCTGGTGGATGAAGGACGCGCGGTCGCGGTGGAGGAACTCGATGGGGTCCTCGATCGTGATGACGTTGCGCGCGGTGACGCGGTTGATCGCGTCGATCATGGCCGCCAGCGTCGTGGACTTGCCCGAGCCGGTGCGCCCGGTCACGAGGATGAGCCCGCGCGGCGAAAACGCCAGGTCGCGCACCGCCGCCGGCAGGTTCAGGTCCTCGATGCTCGGCACTTCGACCGGCACGTGGCGCAGCGCCATCGCCGGGGTGCCGCGCTGCATGAAGATGTTGGCGCGGAAGCGCGCCAGACCCGAGACACCGAACGCGAAGTCGATCTCGTTGTGGGTCGAGAAGTAGAGGCGCTGCTCGTCGTTGAGCAGCTGGTCCACCGCGTCCCGGATCTCCTGGGTGCCCGGGGCCGGATCGTCGAGCGAGTAGATCACGCCGTCCACGCGCACCACGGGCGCGCTGCCGGTCTTGAGGTGCAGATCGCTGGCGTGCGCCGCGATCATCTTCTCGAGCACGGTGCGGATGTTCATGAACGGGATCCTCCGCGCGCCCCCGGCGGGCTCACGCGGGCTCGATCAGGAACAGCTTCTGCCCGAACTCGACCGGCTGCGCATTGTCGACCAGGATCTTCACCACCCGCCCCCGGATCTCCGACTCGATCTCGTTCATGAGCTTCATGGCCTCGACGATGCAGACCGTCTGCCCGACCTCGACCATGTCGCCCACTTCGACGTAGGGATCGGCGTCCGAGGCGGGAGCGCGGTAAAAGGTCCCGACCATCGGTGAGCTGATCGCGGCGTGCTCTTCGGCCTTCGGAGGCGCGGGCGCAGCCGGTGCTGCCGCCGCTCCCGGAGCCGGAGCGGGGCGGCCACCCGGAGCGGGCATGGCCGTCACGATCGGGACCCCGGCGTGGGCGGAGATCCGCACCGTGCGTCCGCCCGAAGAGACCTCGAGCTCGCCGATACCCGTGCGCTGCACCAGGCGGATGAGCTGGCGCACTTCGGCCAGCCCGCTCCCTCCGAGCATCGCACCGCCGGTGTTATCGGTTTCCGGGGCCCGCGCCTTCACTGGCTTTTCCGCCCGGCGGGACGGGGCGGGCCGGCGCCGGCGGCTACGCCTGGGAGCGGCTGTCACGGGAGAGGTGGCCGGCCAGGCCCCGCAGGGCGAGCAGGTAGCTCTCAGGGCCGAAGCCCTGGACTACCCCGAGGGCGGCGCCGGAGACGTGTGAGGGGTGGCGGAAGGCTTCGCGGGCATGGGGGTTGGACACATGGACCTCGACCACCGGGACCCCCGCCCCCGCCACCGCGTCGCGCATCGCGACACTGGTGTGGGTCAGCCCGCCGGGATTCAGCAGGACACCGTGGGCGCGGCCTCTGGCGGAGTAAAGAGCGTCGATCAGCACACCCTCATGGTTGCTCTGGAGGCACTCGAGCTCGCATCCCAGCTCCAACGCCAGGCCACGCAGGCGGTGCTCGATCTCCTCGAGCGTCACGCGCCCGTAGACTTCCGGCTCGCGGGTCCCGAGCGCGTTCAGATTCGGACCATGAAGCACCAGAACGCGATGCATCGGGTCTCCGACGGCTGGGCCCGTCAGTCCGCGGCCCCTGCTTCCAGCAGGGCAGCCCTGACGACGCGTCCGGATATCAGGCGCGGCACGCTAGCATGGCCCACCCGGGGCGTCAACACCCAGCGCACTCCCTTGAGGCCACGCTTCTTATCGCGCTCCATCGCGTCCAGCAGGTGCCGCACCGGGATGCGGGGAAGGCGCCGCGGGAGGCCCACCGCGTCGAGCAGAGACTCGAGCCGCGCGCGCTCCTCGCCCGGCAGGCCGGCCTTGCGCTCCGAGAGCCCCGCGGCCAGCCGCATCCCGAGCGCCACCGCCTCGCCGTGGAGCAGGCCCCGGTATCCGAGCGACGCCTCGAGCGCGTGACCCGCGGTGTGGCCGAAGTTGAGCGCCGTGCGGCTCCCGCCCTCGCGCTCGCGCTCGTCGGCCAGCACCACCCGGGCCTTGGCGCGGATCGAGCGCGTCACCGCCTCCGCCAGCGCCGCCGGCTCCCCCGCCGCCAGGCGCCGGACCACGCGCTCCACCCAGCCGAACAGCCGCGCGTCCACCGCCATGCCCAGCTTGATCACCTCGGCGAGCCCGGCGCGGCGGTGGCGGACGGGCAGCGTTGCCAGCACCGCGGGGTCCACCAGCACCCCGGCCGGCTGGTGGAACGCGCCCGCCAGGTTCTTCCCCGCCGCCAGGTCCACGGCGGTCTTGCCCCCCACGCTGCTGTCGACCTGCGCGAGCAGCGAGGTGGGCACGCACACCCAGGGGACCCCGCGCAGCCAGGTGGCGGCCGCGAAGCCGGCCAGGTCGCCGATCACGCCGCCACCCAGCGCCACGATCGCGTCGCGGCGCCGGATGCCGAGCGCTCCCAGCAGCTCCCACAGGAGCACGAGCCGCTCGGGCTGCTTCGAGCGCTCGCCCGGCGGTACGGTGAGGAGCGCGGCCGCGAGCCCGGCGCGCCGCAGCGAGCGCAGCGCGCGGTCGCCGTAGAGGCGTGCGACGCGCGCATCGCTCACCAGCGCCACGCGCCGGGCGCCGGTGGTGCTGAGCGTGAACTCGCCGAGACGGTCGAGCCCGCCGGGCCGGATGCGCACGCGCGAGACCGCGGCGGGCCGAGGGAATCTCAGGAGGAGGTCGGGCACGCCGGCACTATAGCCGAAGCGTCGGCCGCACCATCACGGGGTGTCGGATGGACTCTTGAGGCGCTGCAGCTCGCGGCTCAGGAGCCGGATCTGGCGCTCGAGCTCGGCGATCTTCGCGGCGTCGCGGCCGGGCGTCGGGGCGACCGCCGGAGCGGCCGTCACCCACTCCGGCAGCGGGCTCGGGGACTCGCCGAGCAGCACGCGGCCGGTCCGCTCGAGGCTCTTGCGCGCCCACACCAGCTGGACCGCGGACCCGGGGCGGCTCTCGGCCACCCAGCGCGCCAGCTGCTCGGGATACTCGACCCGCTCGCGGTCGAAGGCCACGATCAGGTCCCCGCGCTCGAGGCCCGCCCGGTCCGCGGGGCTCCCCTCGACGACCCTCTCGACCAGCGCGCCGAGCGGCACGCGCAGCCCGCGCTCGGTGTCGCTCTCGACGCTCGCCAGGCGCGTGCTCACGCCCAGGTAGCCGTGGCGCACGCGGCCCTCCTGGCGCAGGCTCTCGTAGACCGGCTTCACGGTCGCGGCCGGCAGCACGAAGCTCATGCCGCTCGGGCGCCGCTCGGCGTCGGGTCCGCCCGCGCCCAGCTCGGGCGATCCCAGCTCGCCCTGGACGATGCCGACCAGCTCCCCGCGAGCGTTGAGGGCCGCGCCGCCGCTGTTGCCCGGGTAGACCGGGTTCGTGAGCTGGAACAGCGAGGTGCGCGGCTCGCGGTAGTGGTAGGCGATGTTCCCCACCGACTGGGTGGGTTGCGCGCGGTAGGAGGTGCCGAGCGCGATCACCCAGTCGCCTACCTGCGCCGGCCTCTCCGCGAAGCGCAGAGCGGGCAGCCGCAGCTCGGGGACCCGCAGCAGGGCCAGGTTGAAGATCGGGTCCATCCCCGCCACCTGCGCCTCGACTTGGATGCCGTTGACGGCGCGCACCAGCACGCGCTCGGCGCCCAGCACGACACTCGCGGTCGTGAGGATGCCGTTCTCCTCGACCGCCACGCCCGAGCCCACGCGGGTGTGGAGCCGGCGCGCGGGCTGACCGGGCAGCGGGTTGCGGTGGGTGACCGTGCGCTGGGCGAAGACCGTGACGACCGAGCGCTGCGCCCCGCGCACGATCTGGTCCACCTCGGTCTGGAGCGCGGAGAGCGCCCCCTGCGCGGCGCACGGGCGCGGCGCGGCAAGGAGCAGCGCGGCGAGCAGCACTAAGGCGCCGGTCGCCCCCAGGCGGCCCCGGCTCCGCGCTCGGACCGGCCTTGCCTTCATGGCGGCTCCTAGAACGTGATCACCGCCTGCTCGCCCTGGATCCCCGGCTGCTTCAGTGGAGGCCGTTCCACCCGGCCGCCGCGCAGAGTGACCGGGTCGAGGATGAACTCGATGTCCTCGCTGTGGTCGAACAGGCTGTCGGGGATGCCCGCGACCTCGCTGCCTGCCCCGGGGCGCGGGCCTGGCGCGCGCGGCACGGCGGGCTTCTCAGCGGGGCCGCCAACGAGCTTCGGCTCGGTCACCGGCTGTTTCGCCCATTGCGGTGGACCCGACGGTGGCGCGGGCTTCAGGCCGACCCACTGCGCCACCAGGATGCCTGCGATGACGAGCGCCGCCGCCGCCACGGAGACCGGCACCCAGCCGAGGCGGATGCCGGGCACCCGGTCCGGAGCGGGGCTCAGGCGCCGCACGCGCGCCAGCATGCGCTCGACCAGGTCGGGAGCGGGCTCCACGCGCGGGAGCGACGCGGCCAGCTCGAGGGCGCGGGAGAACTCGTCGTACGCGGAACGGCAACGAGCGCAGGAGGCGAAGTGCGACTCCAGGAGCTCGCGCTCGACCTGGGTCGTCTCGTCGTCCCAGCAGGCTCCGAAAAGCCTCCTGGCCTGGGTGCAGTTCATGGAGCCCCTGCTTTCCTGAGTAGCGGTTGGAGTTTGCGCTTCAACATGCTCCGTGCGCGGTTGATGCGCGAGCGCACCGTTCCGCCCGGGATGTTGAGCACCAGTGCGATCTCCTCGTACGGCAGGCCTTCGATGTCCCTGAGGACCAGGGCCAGCCGGTACTTCTCCGGCACCGTCGCGATCGCCAGCCCGACCGCCGCCTGGAGCTGCTCGCGCTCGAGCACCGACTCACGGCTCTCGGTCGGATCCGCCAGCTGGATCGCGCTGTCCTTCAGCAGTTCCTGCAGCGCATCCAGACTGAACCAGTTGCGCCGCCGCACGCGCCGCCGGATCTCGTTCTTCGCGAGGTTGGCGGCGATCGTGAACAGCCAGGTGGAGAACTTGGAGCCGCGGCGGTAGTTCCGCCGGTGGACGAACACCCGCACGAAGACTTCCTGCGCGAGGTCGTCCGAGCACTCCCGGTCGTTCAGCACCCGGCTCACCAGGTTGATGACCCGGCCCTGGAAGCGACGCACGAGCTCCGCGAAGGCCCGCTCGTCATCCTCCGCCACCCGCGCCATCAGGTCCTCGTCCGAGAGGCTCACGATGGCCGGCGCCGAAGGGTCGCGGTCAGGCGACACCTGGTTCACCACCCGTGCTTGCTACACCGTGCGGGCTTGACGGTTCCATGTAGTCAGCGAATCCCCTCGAGCTTGGCCTTGACCCGGGCATTGGCGCGATCGCGCTCCAGGCTCAGGCGGTACTGGTCGCGCGCCAAGTCCATGAGTCTCAGGTCCTTGTACACGTCGCCCAGATGCTCTCGGACCACCGGGTCGCCGTCGGTCAGCCGCACCGCCTCTTCGAGCCGCGCGCGCGCCTCGGCGAGCCGGCCGAGGCGATAGTAGACCCAGCCCATCGAATCCACGTAGGCCCCGTTCCGAGGCTCCTGCTCGAGCGCCCGGCCGATCAGCTTCTCGGCCTCCTCCAGATGCCGGCCGTGGTCGGCGAACAGGTAGCCAAGGAAGTTGAGGGCGGTGGCGTTGTCCGGCTCGCGCCCGAGGACCCCGCGCACCGCCGCCTCCGCCCCGTCCGCGTCACCCAGCTGCTCGCGGCAGAAGGCCAGGTCGAGCGCGATCGCGGAGTTCCCAGGGAAGCGCTCCACCGCCTCCTCCCAGGCCGCAGCGGCCTCGGCGTAGCGCTTGCGGCTCTGGTGGACCCGGGCCACCAGCGCGCGAGGCGCGAGCGAGTCCGGAGCGAGGGTCACGGCGCGGCGTGCCGCCTCCGCCGCGGCCTCCGTCTCGCCCGCCAGTAGCAGGGCGCGCGCCGCGAGCATCGCGCCGCGATAGTCACCGGAGTGCGCCGCGGCCCACTGATCCGCGAGCACGACGCCCTCGCGAGCCCGGCCGTGGTGCTCGAGCACACCGACGATGCGGCCCACGACGTCCGGATCGTCGGGGTCCAGCGCCCGCAGGCGGTCGAGCAGGCGTTGTCCCTCCGCCGGCCGCCCGGTGCGCAGCGCCAGGTCGGCTTCGACCTCGAGTGCCTCGGGGTCCTCGGGCCGCGCCCGGGTCACCTTCTGCGCCTCGACCTGGGCCTCGGCGAAGCGGCGCTCGTCCACCAGCAGGTTGACGAGGCGGCGGCGTGTGGTCTGGTCGTCGGCGTGCACCTGCAGGTGGTGCCGGTACAGCTCCACCGCGCGCTTCGAGTTGCCCTGGCTCTCCTCGACCCAGCCGTACAGGAACAGGATGCCGGGTCTCAGCGGGTTGATCGCCATGGCCTCGATCAGCGCCAGGCCGGCGGCCCCGAAGCGCCCCAGCCGCGCCTCGGCCGCGGCGAGCTGGAACCAGGACTCGCCGTCTTCCTCGTCCAGCGCGACCGCGTGCCGCCACGCCCGTGCCACCTCGTCCACCCGCTCCAGCTGCTCGCCCACGTGGGCGAGCGTGCGCCAGTAGTCCACCTGCCCCGAGTCCGCGGCCACCGCGGCTTCGAGCGCGGCGAGCGCCTCGGGCGCACGATCGAGGTTGAACAGCGCGCTGCCCTCGAGCCACAGCGCGCGGACGTCCGTCGAGTCATGGACGAGCGCCCGGCGCGCGAACTCGAGCGAGCGCTGGGTCTCGCCGAGACGGGCGGACAGCTCGCTGATGCGGCGCTCCACCCCCGGGGTGTTGGGAGCCAGGGCCAGCACCCGCTCGTACTCGGCGTGGGCCTCCTGAGCCCGCCCGCGCTCCTCGAGCAGGCGCGCCGACGCGTAGCGGGCCAGCGCCTCCTCGGCGGCGCGCGGGCCCGCGGCCGCCCCGGCCACGGCCCCCGACGGGGCGGTCGCCGTCGCGGCCACGAGCAACAGGGCGGGAAGGATGCGCGCGAGGAACCACATGGCGCGTCCAGAGTAGCACGCCCGTCCGCGGCCGGGCCACCTGCGGCACGCGTCACGCGGATGGACTCGATTCACTCGGGCCGACGTGATAATGCTAGCCGCGATGGCCCGACATCCCGCTCCCGCGAGCACCGATGCCACCGGCGGTCCGAGCCGCATCCTCGTGGTGGACGACGAGGAAAGCGTGGCTCGGGCCATCGCCCGGATGGCCGAGCATTTCGGCCACGAGGTGGTCACGGCCGCGAGCGTCGAGGAGGCGGTCGCGCGGCTCGCCGAGGCGGGCTTCGACGTGATCCTCACCGACCTGGCGCTGGGCAGCAAGGGCGAGCCGTCGGGGCTCGACCTGCTGCGGCACGTCCAGCAGGAGAGCCTCGAGGTCCCGGTCGTCCTCATCACCGGGCAGGCCACCATCGACTCGGCCATGGAGGCCATCCGCGAGGGCGCCTACGACTACCTCTCCAAGCCCGCGCGTCTCGACGCGCTCGGGGCGCTGCTCAGGCGCGCCATCGAGAAGAAGCGCATGTCCGAGGAGATGCGCCACCTTCAGCGCGAGGTCCAGTCCCGCTGGGATCTCGACGACATCGCCGGCCGCTCGCCCCAGATGCTGGAGGTCTACAAGACGGTGGTGCGGGTGGCGCGGGGCCGCACCAACGTCCTGATCCTGGGCGAGAGCGGCACCGGCAAGGAGCTGGTGGCGCGCGCGCTCCACCACCAGAGCACGCGGGTGGCCCACCGCTTCGTCCCGGTGAACGTGTCGGCCATCCCCGAGGGGCTGCTCGAGAGTGAGCTGTTCGGCCACGTGCGCGGCGCCTTCACCGGCGCCATCGCCACGCGGCGCGGGCTGTTCGAGGAGGCCCACCAGGGCACGCTGTTCCTCGACGAGATCGGCGACCTCTCGATCCCGCTGCAGGCCAAGCTCCTGCGGGTCATCCAGGAGCATCGCCTCAAGCCGGTCGGCGGCAACGAGGAACGGGAGGTGGACGTGAGGCTGGTCGTGGCTACTCACCGAGACCTCGAGGCGATGGTGCGCGAGGGCCGCTTCCGCGAGGACCTCTACTACCGCCTCAACGTGATCTCGATCTCGCTGCCCCCGCTGCGCGAGCGGCGGGAGGACATCGCGGTCCTGGTCGAGCACTTCCTGCGCAAGTACGCGAATGAGACCGGCCGGCCGGCCCCGCGGGTCTCGGCCGAGGCCCTGCGCCTCCTCGAGTCCTACGGGTGGCCCGGGAACGTCCGCGAGCTGGAGAACGTGGTGGAGCGCGCGCTGCTGCTCTCGACCCACAGAGTGATCACGCCCGACACCCTGCCGCCGCGCCTCCACGGCGAGCCGGCCGGACCGAGGCCGCTCGAGGGTGAAGAGGCCGCCGGGTTCGTCTCCCTGGACGAAGTGATTCGCCGCTATGTCCGGCAGGTGCTCGAGCATGCCGGCGGGAACCGAACCCGGGCGGCCCGGATGCTCGGGATCTCCCGCCGCACACTGCACCGCATGGCCGAACGGGAGCGCCGCGCGCAGGGTGGGACACGGGACGATTCGTCGCAATCGGCGACAGACTGACCCGCGATGCTCAAGCCGATTCCTGTCATCTCCTTGCGGCGGAACGCCGCGGCGAGCGTGCCAGACTGTCGCGGTCGCTGAACCATGCGGTTTCCCGGTCGCCTGGGCTCGAGTGCCAGGATCCCACCGCAAACACATCCGTGGTTTCAGGATACGGGACTGGCCCGCCGTCGGCCGCGACCTGGCATCCGGCCTGCTAAGAGAGGAGCTCGGGCGGCCGTGCGGCCGCTCAGAAGGCGGCGGCAGGATTCTGGCGGGTCCCGGGGGACCGCGAGGGCGGTTCCCGGCTGCGTTAGGCGGCAGCGTCGCCCCCAGGTTCCGAAGCCACGCAGGGACGTGCAGCCTATCTGTCGTCACACGGAGAGGGACACGGAAAATCCGAGGGGCCTGTCTCGACTACGCGTGGCGGCAGCTTGCAGGCGGGGGGCGCAAGCCCCCCGCTTCGCTTTAACCGTGGTCTGAAGATCGTCTCCGCGGGCGGCGAGGCTTCTCGCCGCCCGCGCCCGACACCGCGGATCCGTGAGCTATCGGCCGCGCCGGGTGCGGCCTGGCTTCCGCCCGAAGCGCGGCCCGTTCGACCGGGTGTCCGGACCCGGCTTCTCGCGCCACGGGCCGTCCGGAGGCTCCGGCTCGCCGGGCTCTGACCACGCCGGCTCCTCCGCGGGAGCCTCGAGATCGTCGTCGCCCGCCTCCGCGCCGAACTCGACGTGTTCGTCAGGGCGGTCCTCCACCTCGACCGGCTCGTCCTCGACGGGTGTCGGTGCCGCGAGCGGGGTCCCGAAGCCGAAGGGATCGATATGGCGCTCCTCGAGCGGCCCTTCGGGGCGCCCGACCTCCTCGTTCTCGTCCTCCTCGTACGCCGGCGGCAGGGGCTCGATCTCCTCCACCTCGGGCGGCTCGGGCGCGCGCGCCACGGCCGCCGACGGCTCCGGCCGTCCGGACTCGGCCCGTCTGACCTCCGGTCGCGGCACCTCGGCACGCGGCACCTCGGCACGCGACGGTTCGGGACGAGCCGCGTCGGCGCGCCCGCGCTCTGGCGACGCGCCCGTCTCGGTCTGACTGCGGCGGCCGCGGCCCCCGCGCCGCCCGCGCGGGCGGCGCCCGGCGGCGGCTTCGCTGGCGAGGTCGGCCTCCATGGTCTCCAGCTGCCCGGTGTCGAGCGCGGCACGCTCGATCTCGCGTGGATTCGCGGCTTCCACCTTCTCCAGCGCGTCGCGCGCGGCGGCCTGCTCCGCCTCCTTCTTGTTGCGGCCCTTGCCCTCGCCGAGCACGCGCTTGCCCACCACCACCTCGACCTGGAACTGCTTCGAATGGTCGGGCCCCATCTGGCTGCGGATGCGGTAGACCGGATGGGTGCGGAACGTGCTCTGCACGTACTCCTGCAGGTGGCTCTTGTAATTCGTGTGGCGCTTGTCCGCCACGATCTCGCGCGACTCCCGCAGCAGCCAGCGCTCGATGAAGGCGCGCGCCGCCTCGAAGCCCTGGTCCAGGTAGATCGCCCCCACCACGGATTCGAAGGCGTCGGCCAGGATCGAGAGGCGCTGACGGCCGCCCGACTCCACTTCCGAATGGCTCATGAGGACGAAGCGGCCGAGGCCCATCGCGAGCGCGCGGCGCGAGAGGATGGCCTTCGAGACCAAGAGCGACTTGGTCTTGGTGAGCTGGCCCTCGTGCTCGTCGGGGTTCTGGCGGTAGAGGTACTCGCTCGTCACCAGCCCCAGCACCGAGTCGCCGAGGAACTCCAGGCGCTCGTTGGACTCGCGCGGCCCCTGGCCGGTGACGCTCAGGTAGGACCGGTGGGTCAGGGCCAGCTTGAGCACGGCGGGATCGCGGAAGGCGATCTTGTAGTGGCGGCAGAACTCCGAGATGGCCCGGGTCTCCTGCTCGCCGAGAGACACACCGGCCGCGCGCGGCTGACGCGCCGGCGCGGGCGCGGACACGAACAGGGACTTGAGCCACGCCCAGAGCGACAGGCGGCGCGGCGGTGGCGGCGTGCGGCGCGAGCCGCGGCCACGGCCTCCGCGACGGCGGCGTCCCCTTACGTCACGGCCCTCAGGGCCAGGGTTGCGTTGTGTCCCCCGAACCCGAACGAGTTCGAGAGGGCGGCCCTGACGCGCAGCGCCCGGGCCTGATGAGGAACGAAATCGAGGTCGCATTGAGGATCCGGATTCTCCAGGTTGGTCGTAGGTGGGACGATCCCGCGCGACAGGGTCAGCGCGGTGACCACCGCTTCGAGTCCGCCGGCAGCACCCAGCAGGTGCCCGGTCATGGACTTGGTCGAGCTCATCATCAGGCGCGCGGCGTGAGCGCCGAACACCCTCTTCACCGCGGTCACCTCCGCCGGGTCCCCGGTCGGAGTGGACGTGCCGTGGGCGTTGATGTACGTCACGTCCTCGAGCGGGATGCCGGCGTCATCCAGCGCGCGCCGCATCGCGCGCGCCGCGCCGCTGCCGTCCTCCGAGGGAGCGGTCAAGTGGTAGGCATCTGCCGAAGCTCCGTAGCCGCCGAGCTCGCACAGGAGTGGTGCACCGCGGCGCCGGGCGTGCTCCTCGGTCTCGAGCACGAGCACTCCAGCGCCTTCGCCCATCACGAAGCCGTCCCGATCCCTGTCGAAGGGACGGCTGGCTCGCTGCGGGTCGTCGTTTCGAGTGGAAAGGGCGCGGGCGCTCCCGAAGCCCGCCAGCGCCATCGGAGTGATCGTGGCCTCCGCGCCGCCCGCGAGCATGACGTCCGCATCACCGGCACGCAGCAGGCGCAGGGCCTCGCCGATCGCGTGCGCGCCCGAAGCGCATGCCGAGACCGTGCCGAAGTTGGGGCCCCGCAGTCCGTACTGGATCGAGACCTGCCCCGCCGCCATGTCGGAGATCATCATCGGGATGAAGAACGGGCTGACCCGGCCCCGCTGCAGCAGGGCCGTGTGCTGGGTCTCGAACGTCTCCATGCCCCCGATCCCGGAGCCGAGCACCACGCCGAACCGGTCGCGATCCACCTTCTCGGGGTCGATCCCGGCGCGCTGGATCGCCTCGTGGCAGGCCACCACCGCGAACTGCGCGAAGCGGTCCATCCGCTTCGCGTCCTTGCGGTCCACCACCCCTTCGGTGGTGAAGCCCTTCACCTCGCAGGCGAAGCGCGTCTCGTAGTCCGCGACGTCGAACCGCGTGATGGGCCCGGCGCCGGACCTTCCAGCGACGAGGTTCGACCAGAACTCCTCGGTGTCGTTGCCGATGGGCGAAACCACGCCCGTGCCGGTCACGAACACCCGGCGACCGTTCTCAGACATCTCGCGTCCTTCTCCCGTCCCGGACACCCCGCCCCCGTGCGGCGCGGCCCCGCACACGACCGGCGCGGCGGCACGCCCGCGAGAGCACGCGCGCGGCGCGCGGGTCGCGGGACAGGATCGGGGCCCGGAGCTTCACTTACTGCGCCGTCACGTGTGACTTGAGGTAGTCCATCGCGTCGCCGACGGTCTTGAGCTTGTCGGCGTCCTCGTCCGGGATGTCGAGCCCGAATTCCTCCTCGAGCGCCATCACGAGCTCCACGATGTCGAGCGAGTCGGCACCCAGGTCCTCGATGAACTTCGCCTCGGGTGTGAGCTGCTTGACGTCGACCTCCAGCTCCTTGGCGACGATCTCCTTGACCTTGTCCTCGTTGAAAGTGGCCACTGCTTCACCTCCTGTTGTGATAAGGGGTCCCCGGCCCCGTGGTTCACATCACCATGCCGCCGTCGACCGCCCAGGTCTGGCCGGTGACGTAGCCGGCGCGGGGCGAGGCGAGGAACGCCACGACCTCGGCCACATCCTCCGGCTGCCCCAGGCGGCCGAGCGGGATGCGGCTCATGAGATCGTTGCGCGCCGCCTCCGGAAGATTCGCGGTCATCCCGGTCTCGATGAACCCGGGGCACACCGCGTTGACCGTGATGGCACGCGCCGCCAGCTCCCGCGCCAGCGAGCGGGTGAAGCCGAGCAGCCCCGCCTTCGACGCGGCGTAGTTCGCCTGTCCCGCGTTGCCCATCAGGCCCACCACGGACGAGATGTTCACGATCCGCCCGTAACGCGCCTTCATCATCGGGCGCGCCACCACCCGGCTGCAGCGGAAGGCGCCCTTGAGGTTGATGTCCAGCACCTCGTCCCACTGCGCGTCGCTCATGCGCACGAAGAGCCCGTCGCGCGTCACACCGGCGTTGTTGACCAGCACGTCCACGCGCCCGAGGGTCTCCAGCGCCTGCTGGAACAGGGCCTCGACCGACTCGGTGCTCGCCACGTCGGCCGCGTACGCGTGCGCCTCGAAGCCCTTGCCGGTGAGCGCCTCCCCCGCCGCGACCGCGCGATCCTCCGCGCGATCGAAGATCGCCACGCGCGCGCCGCGCGCAGCCAGCAGCTCGGCGATCGCGAGCCCGATGCCCGCCGCGCCTCCCGTCACGAACGCCACCTGCCCCGCGAGCTCGGTCCCGCGCCTCGCCGCCGTCCCCAGCGTCTGCTCCATGTCAGGCACTCCCCGCCGAAAGCCGCTGCGCACCCAGCTCGCCGAGCGCGGCGCCCAGCGTCTGGGGATCTTCGATGTTCCACGAGCCCGCGCCCTTGTCGATGCTGCGCAGCAGCCCGCGCAGCACCCGCCCGGTCCCGATCTCGACGAAGCCCTCGGCGCCCAGCTCGATCAGCCGCCGCATCGAGCCCTCCCAGAGCACGGCGCCCAGCACCTGCCGCTTGAGCGCGGAGCGGATGTCCTCGGCCTTCTGCGCCGGCTCCGCCGTCGCGTTCGAGATCACCGGGCAGCGCGCGTCGCGGATCGCGGCCCGGTCGAGCTCGACGGCCAGCGCCCTCGAAGCCGACTCCATGAGAGGCGAATGGAACGCCCCGCTCACCTCGAGCATCACGACGCGCTTCGCGCCGGACGCCGCCGCGAAGCGGCAGGCGCCCTCGACCGCCTTCCGCTCTCCGGAGATGACCACCTGCCCCGGGGCGTTGAGGTTCGCGGGCACGACGACGCCGATGTCCCGGGCGCGGTCGCAGATCCGGCCGGCCGCCTCCGCGTCCACGCCGAGCACCGCCGCCATCGTCCCCGGCCGCTCGAGGCCTGCCTCGTACATGAGCTCGCCGCGCCGGCGCACCAGCAGGAGCGCGTCGCGGACCTCGAGCGCACCCGCCGCCACGCAGGCCGAATACTCGCCGAGACTGTGCCCTGCGGTCCACTGCGGCGCGATCCCCGCCTTCTCCACCAGCCGCAGCGCCGCGACGCTGTGCACGAGCAGCGCCGGCTGGGCGTTCACGGTCCGGCGCAGCTCCTCCTCCGGTCCCTCCCAGCACAAGCGCGAGAGCGGGAAGCCGAGCGCGGCGTCGGCCTCCTCGTAAACCGCGCGCGCCTCGGGGAAGGCCTCGGCCAGCGCGCGGCCCATGCCGACGGCCTGGGCGCCCTGGCCCGGGAACAAGAACGCCAGCCTCACGAGCCGGCTCCGCGAGCCGCCGTGACGGCCTGCGCCACGCCGTCCGTCAGAGGTGCCGGCACGGTCCAGCGCGAAACGGTCGCGCCCCAGGTGGCACCGCCGCCGAAGGCCACGAAGCCCACGTTGTCGCCGGGCTTGAGCCGGCCCGCGCGCACCACCTCGTCGAGGCTAATGGGGATCGAAGCCGACGAGGTGTTGCCGAAGCGGTCGATGTTGAGGATGACGTTCTCCGCCGGCAGGCCGAGTCGCTCGCGCATGGCGTCGATGATGCGCTGGTTGGCCTGGTGCGGGATCACCAGGTCCAGGTCCGCCGGGACGAGCCCCGCGATGTCGAGCGCCGCGCGCAGGCTCTCCTCCATGCCGCGCACCGCGACCTTGAACAGCTCGCGGCCGCGCATCTTGATGAAGTGGTTGCGCTGCTCCACCGTCTCGGGGGAGGTCGGCTGGAGCGAGCCCCCGGCCGGCACCTCGAGCAGGTCGCCCAGCACCCCGTCGCTGTGCAGCGTCACCGCGAGGATGCCCGCTCCGGGCGCGCACGGCCGCACCAGCGCGGCCCCCGCGCCGTCGCCGAACAGCACGCAGGTGTTGCGGTCGGTGTAGTCCACGATGCGCGACACCGCCTCGACCCCGATCACCAGCACGGTCTCGGCAATACCGGTGCCGATCGCGCCGCGCGCGACGCCGAGTCCGTAGATGAACCCGGTGCAGGCGGCGAACACGTCGAAGGCGGCCGCGTTCTTCGCGCCCAGCTTGGCCTGCACGGTGCAGGCGCAGGAAGGCAGGACACGGTCCGGCGTGGTGGTGGCAACCACGATCTGGTCCACGTCCTCGGGCCCGAGTCCCGCCATCGCCAGCGCGCGCCGGGCGGCAATCACGGCAAGGTCCGAGGAGGCCTGCCCCGACGCGATGATGCGGCGCTCGCGGATCCCGGTGCGTTCACGGATCCATTCGTCGGACGTGTCCACCATGCGTTCGAGGTCCGCGTTCGTGAGCACCCGCTCGGGCACGCACATGCCCGTGCCCACGATCGTGGCTCCGCGCACGAGGTCAGGCCGCCGTGTCATGGTCCGCCTCGATCTCCTCGCGGATGTGCTGGTTGACGCGCTGCTCGACGAAGCGGGTCATCGTGCGGATGGCGCTGCGGATGGCACGCGCCTTCGAGGCGCCATGGCCGATGAAGCACACGCCGTTCACGCCCAGCAGCGGCGCGGCCCCGTACTCCTCCCAGTCGATCTCCGCCTTGAGCCGGCGGATCCCGGGGAGCATGAACGGCGCGCCGAGGCGCGCCAGCAGGTCGCGCTTCAGCTCCTTCTTGGCCATGTGCGTGAGCAGCGTGACCACGCTCTCGGCGGTCTTCAGCACGACGTTGCCGGTGAAGCCGTCGGTCACCACCACATCGCATGTGCCCTTGAAGATATCGTGGCCCTCGACGTTCCCGATGAAGTTGAGATGGTGGGCACGCCGCAGCAGGGCCAGCGCCTCGAGCGACAGGGCGTTGCCCTTGGTCTCCTCCTCGCCGATCGAGAGCAGCCCCACGCGCGGCTCCTCCCGGCCCATGAGGTAGCGCGCGTAGACCGATCCCATGTGGGCGAACTGGACCAGCCACGGCGCCTTGCACTCCGCGTTGGCGCCCACGTCGAGCACCACCGTGCCCCCGCCCGGGTTCGGCATGAACGCGGCGAGCGCGGGGCGCGACACCGCTTCGAGGCGCCCGAGGCCGAGCAGGGCGGTCGCCACCACGGCGCCGGTGTTGCCGGCGCTGAACAGGGCGTCCACCTTGCCCTCCTTGTGCAGCTGGGTGAGGACGCCGAGCGACGAGCCGCTCTTCTTGCGCGCCGCGGCCGCGGCCTTCTCCGACATCTCGATCCGCTCGGCCGCGTGGACCACCTCGACCGGAAGCTCGTGGGCGTGAGCGCGCCGCAGCGCCGCGCGGATCTCCTGCTCGTCGCCGACGAGGGTGAGGCGGAAGCGCCCGGGCATCTCGCGGAAGGCGAGGACCGCCCCCTCCGCCACCGCGGTGGGGCCGTGGTCCCCTCCCATCGCGTCAATCCCGATGTGCGGGACCGAAGCCATCGTGCGGGTCCCGGTGCTCCCTACTCGTCACGCGGCGGGACGATCTCTTCGCCGTCGTAGTAGCCGCAGTTCGGGCAGATGTGGTGCGGCTGCTTGGGACTGCTGCAGTGGCTGCAGACGCCGAGTCCGGGGCGCCTGAGCTTCCAGTGGGTGCGGCGCTTCTTGCCGCGCGTGCTGGAATGCCTCCGCTTGGGTACCGCCATGCCTTCTGTCCTCCTGGTTACGCCGGACGCGCCGCGCCGCTCAGCCCGTCGGGCACCCGCAGGGTCCCTGGTTGAGGTCCGCGCCGCACCCGGGGCACAGCCCCCTGCATCCCTCCCGGCAGCGGTGGATCATCGGGAGCTCAAGCAGCAGCGTCTCGCGCGCGTCCTCGCGCAGGTCGAGCCGCCGTCCGTCATGGAACTTCATGTAGTCGTCGCGCTCGAGCGCCTCTTCCTCCGTCCGGCGCCCGGTGCCCGCCCGCTCCGCGAAGAGCTCGAACGGAGCCTCCACGGGCAGATCGTAGGTCACCAGGCAGCGCACGCACTCGAGCCGCGCATGAGCCGAGAGGGTGCCGCGGAGCGTGAAGCGCTCACCGGTCCTCTCGACATCGAGCACGCCCCGCACCCGGCCGGTCCACTCCGTCTCCGGCAGGGCCAGATCCCCGGGCCCGGCCTCGAGCTCGACCCGGGTGAGCCCGGGCCGGAGCGAGCCGAGGTCTATGACAAAGCTGGACATACAAAATGAGCCCGCCGAGGCGGGACCCGTGGCGCGGGCACGTTAGCACAGCCCCGTGAACCGCGTCTAGCCGCCTCTCCCCGAGGGACTTGCATGTCCTCGCGAGGCCCGGAGGAGCCGGCCGGCGTGGGGCTCACCGCGACAACGCGGCCAGGCCGAAAAAGGACTTCACCTCGCGCTCGGCGCTGGCCTGGCTGTCCGAGGCGTGCACCGAGTTCATCTGCTTGCTCTCCCCGAACAGCTTCCGGATCGTCGCCGGCGCCGACTGGGCGGGGTCGGTGGCCCCCACCGCATCGCGCAGCGCGGCCACCGCGTTCTCGGCCTCGAGGCAGGTCAGCATCACGGGGCCGGAGGTCATGTACTCGACCAGGTCGTTGAAGAACGGCCTGCCCTGGTGCTCGGCGTAGAACGTCTGGGCCTCCTCGCGGGTCAGGCGGGCGAGCCGCGCCTCGGCGATGCGGAAGCCGCGCTCCTCGACGCTGGCCAGGATGCGGCCGATCAGGTTCCGGCGGACGGCGTCGGGCTTGACGATGAACAGGGTGCGTTCCAGTGCCAACGTCTTCTCCTTGGGGTTGGGCCCGCGGGCCCGTGGGAAGTCCTCTCCGCTGTCGCTACCGCCG
>CAYHRW010000014.1:0-20288 GCA_964359105.1 uncultured bacterium | reverse complement strand
TTGCCCACGTCCATGACGCAGAGCGTGAAGAACGCGAATCGCTCGGGATCGGCGGGTGGGCCGGGCGCGTAGAGCCGCTCGTCCACGAGGTTGGGGATGAACTCGGGCTCGGGCAGCCCGAAGCCGGCGATGGCGCGCGCGAGCATCGGGCTCACCGCGATGCGCGCCCCGGCGCGCTCGAGCGGCTCGCGCAGCACGCCCTTGAGCCCGCCGTCGCGCCGCGCGTAGACCGGGAGCGGGAACGGACCCATGTGCTCGGTGACGACGTAGGGGATCCCGGTTTCGTCGGAGAGCTTCATCGCCAGCCAGCCGGCGGGGTAGCTGACGTGCGCGTGGATCAGGTCCACGCCGCCGAAGCGCGCGACGGCGCGGCGCAGGCTCTCGCGGCTGGCGGCGAGTAGCGCCTGCTTGTTGCCGCCGAAGACGCGCTCGGGCCACCACAGCGCGGGGGTCACGAACTCGACCAGGTTCGGGAGCAGCGCGCGCTCCTCGCGCTTCATGTCCTGCGCGTCCAGCAGGCAGCGCGGCGACTTGAGGAGGTGCGCGCTCGAGAGGAAGCCCTCGCCCTGCCCCCACAGGCTCGTCCCCACGTTCCACCCGGGCCGCCGCTCGGCGATGGCGCGCGTCTGCTCCTGCAGGAAGACGCCTTCCCACGGGAAGCAACGGTGCGGGTACCAGGACGGGATGACGAAGAGGTTCATGCGGAGCGCCTCGTGCGGCGCGCGCCCCGCGCGGCCAGTCCCGTCACCTCGAGGGCCACGGCGAGCGCCCCGCCCGCCAGCACCTCGCGCCGCACTGCCGCGAGCCCGAGCTTCTGCGCGAGCCACAGGTAGCGCCGCGCCGCGGCTGCGGCGGGCAGGAAGGCGTGCGCGTCGTGCTCGGGCGAGAGCTTCACCTCGTCGCCAGGCCCGATCTCGGCGGCGAACAGCGGCAGCAGGTGGACGGTGTCGCTCGCCGGGTCGAACCAGGTGGTCATGCTCTCGAGCGCCCACCAGCGCCGGGGCGAGAGCCCGGTCTCCTCGCGCAGCTCGCGCACCGCCGCGGCGAGCGCGGCCTCGCCCCGGCGCAGCCGGCCCGTCACCGGCTGCCAGACCCCGCGCAGGCGCCGGCCTGGGGCGCGGCGCAGGGCGAGGAACTCGACCCGGCGGGCGCGCCGGGAGCGGCGGAAGACGTAGACCTCGACCTGGTCGCACTGGATCGCGGGCACGGGGCGGCAGGATAGGCGAGCCGCCGGCCATCGGCCAGCGGGCACAGGGCGGGGTGACGAAACCGCCGCGGCGCCTCCTCTAATGTGGGGCGCCGGCCCGAGCCCCCGGCCTCCGCGTCCCCGCGCCGGCCGGCGAGACTTGTCACCATCCGAACAGTTTCCGATTGACCGCTCCGGACGCCATTGACTAGAGTGCTCCGTCCGCTTGTCGCAGGTGTTGCGACATCGGCACTTGGCGGTTCTTGTGAAAGATTTACCGAGGCCGGGCTGATGGCGACACCGCCGGAGAAGGACCCCTATTCGGCGCTGCGCTCCGCCGGCCTCCTGCTGGCCATTCCCACGCTGTTGATCGTTTCACCCCTCGTCGGGTTCTTCGTCGGCACCTGGGTGGACCGCTGGCTGGGCTCGAAGCCCTGGTTCACCATCATCGGCCTGATCCTGGGCTTCGTGGCCGCCGGACGCGAGACCTGGCTGATCTACCGTCGTTCGCTGAAGGAAGAGGAGAACGCCCGGCGCCGCTGACGGCGCCCGCCGCCCCATGGGTCTCGAGTTCCTCGCACGGGTCCGCCGCACCACCCTCTGGCTCGCCGCGATCGGCGCGCTGGTGACCTCCACCTACGTCGCTCCGGCCTTCGCGCTCGGGCTCGCTTCGGGCGCGCTGTGGTCGCTCGCCAACCTGTTCCTGATCGAGAAGCTGGTGGTCGGGCTCACCGGACCGGACCGCGGCACCGCGCCGGCGCTCAGGCGGGTCGCGCTCGGGGCCGGCGGGATGCTGCCGCTCCTCGGTCTCGGCGCGCTGCTGCTCGCGAGGCTGCCGATCCCGGCGCTCATGATCGGCTTCCTTGTCCCCTTCGCGGTGCTGACCCTCAAGGCCGCGTCGCTGCTGCTCATCCCGACCGCGCTGTGGCGGCGGGTGACGCGCGACCCGAAGATCGCGGCGCTGCTCGTGATCGCGGCGGTCGGGCTGATCTGGGCGGCGCTCCCCGCGCGCCACCTGGGCGGCGCGACCGGCGCCACGGCCGCGGTCGAGCACGCGGCGTCCGCGGCGGCCGAGGCCGGCGGCGAGCACGATACGGCGGCCGGGGACGAGGCGTCGGGCCCGCAGAAGTTCCCGAACTTCATCACCGTGCTCCACCGCGCCTTCCCCGGCGCGGCGTGGGTGACGTTCCTGCACCACTACGAGGTGATCTTCTTCTCGCTGCTGGTCGCGCTCATCCTGTGCGTGCTGGCCTGGGCGGCGAGCCGGGACGCCCGGCTCATCCCGCGGCCGTTCCAGAACGCGGTCGAGGCGATGGTCGAAGCCCTTCACGACTTCATCGTCGGCATCCTCGGACCCCGGCACGGCCCGCGCTTCGTGCCGTTCCTCGGGAGCCTGTTCCTCTACATCCTGTTCATGAACCTGTTCGGCCTGATCCCGTTCATGGAGTCGCCGACCTCGAACCTCAACGTCACGGTGGCGCTGGCCGTCACGGTGTTCGTCTACGCGCAGTTCATCGGCTTGAAGGAGCTCGGCCCGATCGGCTACGTGGACCACCTGCTCGGATCGCCGCGCGACGTCACGGGCTGGATCCTCGCGCCGCTCATGCTGCCCATCCACATCCTGGGCGAGCTGGCCAAGCCGATCTCGCTCTCGTGCCGACTCTTCGGCAACGTGTTCGGCGAGGACATGCTGCTGGTCGCGTTCGTGTCGCTCGGCATCACCACGCTGGCGTTCACGCACCTGCCGATCGGGATCCCCCTGCAGCTGCCGTTCCTGTTCCTCGCGCTGCTCACCAGCACGCTGCAGGCGCTGGTGTTCACCGTGCTCAGCACGATCTACTTCCTCCTCATGCTCCCGCACGACGATCACGGGCACGAGGAGGCGGCGCACCACGCTCACTAGAACCAAGGAGGAAACGCCATGGATTTCCACGCAGCACTCGCGCTCGGTCTTCCCCTCGGCATCGGCATCGCCGCGATCGGCTCGGGCATCGGCCTGGGTCTGATCGGCCAGGGCGCCATGCAGGCGATCGGTCGCCAGCCGGAGGCGACCGCGAAGATCCAGCTCGCCATGATCATCATCGCGGCACTCGCCGAGGCGCTCACGATCTACGCGTTCGTGACCATGTTCCTCCTGAACCCCATGATTAAGGGCTGAGCGGTGGACGGGGAGAGGGAGCACCCATGAACCTGATCGACGTCCGGCAGGTCCTGACCCAGGTCCTGGGCTTCCTCCTGATGCTGTGGATCCTGCGCAAGTACGCGTGGGGTCCGCTGCTCGCGGTGCTCGAGACGCGGCGCGAGAAGATCGCCGGGGAGTTCAACGAAGCCGAGCGCCGCAAGGCCGAGGCCGACGCGGCGCGCGCGAAGTACGAGCAGGAGCTCAGGAACATCGAGGCCCTGGCGCGCCAGCGCATCAATGAAGCCGTGGTCGAGGGCCAGAAGGTGGCGGCCGAGATCAGGACGCAGGCCCAGGCCGACGCGGTCGAGCGCATGAAGCGGGCCGACGACGACATCGAGCGCGAACGCGGGAAGGCGAAGGAGCTGCTCAAGGAGCAGGTCGTCGCGCTCTCGATCCGCACCGCCGAGAAGATCCTGCGGCAGAAGCTCGACGACCCGGCGCAGCGCAAGCTCGCGGCGGCGTTCATCGACGAGGTGGGGGCGCTGCGTTGAGAGACACGACCGTCGCGGCGCGCTACGCCAGGGCGCTCTTCATCGCCACCGAGCGGCGCCAGGAGACCGAGCGCGCTCTCGGGGACCTGAAGGGCGTGCTCGAGGTGGTGCGGCCCGGCACCCGCGTGGCCTCCTTCCTGGCGACGCCCGAGGTGCGCCTGCCCGACAAGCGCAGGGCGCTCCAGGATGCGCTGCGGGGCCGCGCGCTCCCGATCGTGGCCGTCTTTTTCGACCTGCTGCTGCGCAAGAAGCGCCTGCCCGAGTTCCCGGTGGTGGTCACGGAGTTCGAGTCGCTGGTCGAGGAGATGCAGGGCATCCAGCGCGCGCAGGTGGTGAGCGCGGTGCCGCTCACGGCGCCCGAGCTCGAGCGGCTGCACCGGGAGCTGGAGCGCACGACCCGGCATCACATCAGGCTCACGACCCGGGTGGAGCTGGAACTGGTCGGCGGCGCTTACGTGCGCATCGGCGACCGCGTCCTGGACCGCTCGGTCCGCACCCTGCTCGAGAGCATCGCCAGGCAACTCTACGAGGTCAGCGTCTAGCCGCCGCGTGCGGCCCGAACCCTTCACGAAGCGGAGCTGCAGTCCATGTCATTCCGACCGGAAGAAGTGAGCGCCGTGCTGGCGCAGGAGCTGGAACGCTACGAGGCGAAGCTCGAGACCAGGAGCGTCGGCACCGTGCTCTCGGTGGGCGACGGCATCGCGCGCCTGTGGGGGCTGGAGGACGCCATGTCGGGCGAGCTCCTCAAGTTCCCGGGCGACGTGATGGGCATGGTCCTGAACCTCGAGGAGGACAACGTCGGCGCCGTGCTGTTCGGCTCGGACCAGAACATCAAGGAAGGCGACCGCGTCGAGTGCACCGGGCGCATCGCCTCGGTGCCGGTCGGCAAGGTGATGATCGGCCGCGTCGTGAACGCGATCGGACAGCCGGTGGACGGCAAGGGCCCGATCGGCTCGGACCACTTCCGCAACCTCGAGTTCACCGCTCCCAGCGTGGTCGAGCGCCAGCCGGTCAAGGAGCCGCTCCAGACCGGCATCAAGGCGATCGACTCGATGATCCCGATCGGGCGCGGCCAGCGCGAGCTCATCATCGGCGACCGCCAGACCGGCAAGACCGCGATCGCGCTCGACACGATCATCAACCAGAAGGGCGCCGGCGTCGTCTGCATCTACGTCGCGATCGGACAGAAGGAGTCCACGGTCGCGAACGTGGTGGCGACGCTCGAGAAGCACGGTGCGATGGAGTACACCATCGTGGTGACCGCCTCGGCCTCCGAGGCCGCGCCGCTCCAGTACATCGCTCCCTACGCGGGCGTGGCGATGGGCGAGGAGTTCACCTACCAGGGCGGCCACGTGCTGTGCGTGTACGACGACCTCTCGAAGCACGCGCAGGCCTACCGCCAGCTCTCGCTGCTGCTGCGCCGCCCACCGGGCCGCGAGGCGTACCCGGGCGACGTGTTCTACCTGCACTCGCGCCTGCTCGAGCGCGCCTGCAAGCTCTCCGACGAGAAGGGGGGCGGCTCGCTGACCGCGCTGCCGTTCATCGAGACCCAGGCCGGCGACGTGTCGGCGTACATCCCGACCAACGTCATCTCGATCACCGACGGGCAGATCTTCCTCGAGGGCGACCTGTTCTACGCCGGCGTGCGCCCGGCGATCAACGTCGGCATCTCGGTGTCGCGCGTGGGCGGCAACGCGCAGGTCAAGGCGATGCGCCAGGTCGCCGGGCGGCTGCGCCTCGACCTGGCGCAGTACCGGGCGCTCGCGGCGTTCGCGCAGTTCGGCTCCGATCTCGACAAGGCCACGCAGGCGCAGCTCACCCGCGGCGAGCGCATGGTCGAGCTGCTGAAGCAGGAGCAGTACGTGCCGATGCCGGTCGAGCTGCAGGTGATCTCGATCTTCACGGGGGTGAACGGGTTCCTCGACGACCTGCCGGTCGAGGCGGTGCGGCGCTTCGAGAAGGAGTTCCTGGCGTTCGTGCAGAAGGAGTACCCCGAGATCCCGCACAACATCCGCACCAACAAGGTCATCTCCGACGAGGACATGAAGCGCCTCAGCGAGGCGGCGAAGCAGTTCAAGGCGACCTTCAACCGATGAGCAACCTGCGAGTCCTGCGCCGGCGCATCCGCTCGGTCAAGAGCGCCCAGCAGATCACCAAGGCGATGGAGATGGTGGCCGCGGCCAGGCTGCGCCGCGCCCAGGCGCGCGCGCTGGCGGCGCGGCCCTATTCGGCGAAGATCACCGACATGCTCGGGAACCTCTCGGGCGCGGCGAGCGAGCTGGACCACCCGTTGTTCAAGGCGCGCGAGGTGAAGGCCACCGCGCTGGTGCTGGTGACCTCGGACCGCGGGCTGTGCGGCGCCTACAACGCCAACCTGATCCGCGCCGCGGAGCAGAGGCTGCGCGCCGGCGCGCCGGGTGCGCACCCGCAGGCGGGTACCCGGCTGGTGCTGGTGGGCAAGAAGGCGCGCGATTACTTCAAGCGCCGCAAGTACCCGGTGCTCGCCGTGCACACGCCGGTGCCGGCCGAGGCCAGCCTCGAGTTCGCGCGCGCGCTCACCCGGGACCTGATCGCACGCTTCGTCGGCGGCGAGGTGGACCGGGTCGAGCTCATGTTCACCCAGTTCATCTCGGCGCTGCGGCGCCGGGTGGTGACCGAGGTGTTCCTGCCCATCGGCGCGGGGCGTGCCGAGGGCCAGGCAGTGGGTGGCGACACCATCTTCGAGCCCGGCGCCGAGAGCATCTTCGCCGAGCTGCTGCCGCGCTACGCCACCGCCAGGCTGTTCGCGGCGCTGGCCGACGCGCTGGCGTCCGAGCAGTCGGCGCGCATGATCGCGATGGGCTCGGCGCGCAAGAACGCCGGCGAGCTGATGGACCTGCTGGTGCTCCAGCGGAACCGGCTGCGCCAGGCGTCCATCACCAGGGAGCTGCTCGAGATCGTCGGCGGCGCCGAGGCGCTGAAGTAGGGATCCCCTTGCCGCGCGGGGAACCCGCCGGCGTGAAACCAGGAGTGACGCGATGGCTCAGAACGTCGGAAAGGTCGTGCAGGTGATCGGGCCCACGGTGGACGTGGAGTTCGACGCGGACAAGCTCCCCCGGATGCTCGACGCGATCAAGATCGAGGACCGGGAGAAGGGCATCAAGCTCACCGTCGAAGCCGCGCTCCACATCGGCGACAACGTCGTGCGCTGCGTGGCGATGAGCTCGACCGACGGCCTGGTGCGCGGCATGCCGGCGGTGGACACCGGCGCGCCGATCTCGGTGCCGGTGGGCGAGGGCGGGCTGGGGCGCATCTTCAACCTGCTCGGCGAGCCGATCGATGGCAAGGGCCCGGTCAAGGCCGAGAAGACCTACCCGATCCACCGCCCGCCGCCGTCGTTCGAGGACCAGGAGACCACCATCCAGATCTTCGAGACCGGGATCAAGGTGGTGGACCTGCTCGCGCCCTACCAGAAGGGCGGCAAGGTCGGGCTGTTCGGCGGCGCGGGCGTGGGCAAGACCGTCATACTTCAGGAATTGATCCGCAACATCGCCACCGAGCACGGCGGGGTCTCGGTGTTCTCCGGCGTGGGCGAGCGCACCCGCGAGGGCAACGACCTCTACCTCGAGATGCAGCACGCGAAGTTCAAGGACGCCCAGGGCGTGGAGCGCACCGTGCTCTCGAAGACGGTGATGGTGTTCGGCCAGATGAACGAGCCGCCCGGCGCGCGGCTGCGCGTGGGGCTCACCGGCGTCACGATGGCCGAGTTCTTCCGCGACGAGCGCGGGCAGGACGTGCTGCTGTTCATCGACAACATCTTCCGCTTCACGCAGGCGGGCTCGGAGGTGTCGGCGCTCCTGGGCCGCATGCCGAGCGCGGTGGGCTACCAGCCCACGCTCGGGACCGAGATGGGGGCGCTGCAGGAGCGCATCACCTCGACCAAGAAGGGCTCGATCACCTCGGTGCAGGCCATCTACGTGCCGGCCGACGACCTCACCGACCCGGCGCCCGCTACGGCCTTCGCGCACCTGGACGCCACCACCGTGCTGGACCGCGCCATCTCCGAGCGCGGCATCTACCCCGCGGTGGACCCGCTGGCCTCGACCTCGCGCATCCTGGACCCGCGCGTCGTGGGCGAGGAGCACTACGCGGTGGCGCGCGCGGTGCAGAAGATCCTGCAGCGCTACAGGGACCTGCAGGACATCATCGCGATCCTGGGGATGGACGAGCTGTCGGAGGAGGACAAGCTGATCGTGGCGCGCGCGCGCAAGATCGAGCGGTTCCTGTCGCAGCCGTTCTTCGTGGCCGAGGCGTTCACCGGGCGGGCGGGCAAGTTCGTGAAGCTCGAGGACTCGGTGAAGGGGTTCAAGATGCTGGTGAACGGCGAGCTGGACGAGCTGCCGGAGCAGGCGTTCTACATGTGCGGGACGATCGAGGAAGCGATCGCGAACGCCGAGCAGATGGCGGCGGAGGTCTGAGCGTGGCGGCGGAGTTCGAGCTCTCGATCCTGACCCCCGAGCGCGCGGTGTTCGAAGGGAGGGTGGAGTACGTGCAGGTGCCGGGGAGCGAGGGCTATCTGGGCGTGCTCGCCGATCACGCGGCGCTGGTGACGGCGCTGGCGTCGGGGACACTGACCGTGCGTCACGCGGGCGGCCGCGAGGAGAGCTGGCAGGTGAGCGGCGGGTTCTTCGAGGTGAGCCGCAACCGCGCCACCGTGCTGGCGGACAGCGTGACCGGGGCCGAGGGCGCGGCGTAGCAGCGGGCGCGACAGTCGGGAAGACGACGATGGATGGACGGACCGCCCGGCAGGCAGAACTGCCGGGCGGTTTCTGCTAGATTCGCTGCGAAGCGCACCCGCCTCAGAGCGCCGCCGAATCCCGGAGTAACGCTTCCGCGGGGACGCGACGCTCCGTCCGTATCGTGAGGAGCACCGAGATGAGCCGCCCTCGCACCGGCCACGAGCACGCCCCGCGCGTGGGATCGCCCGAGGCCCCGGACGCCCCGGGACGCCGTCCCCATCATGCTGCGATGAGGTCCTGCTGGAGCGCCGGGATCCTCGCCCTCGCCGCACTCCTCTGGATCGTCGTCCGCTCCGGCCGCAAACCGTCGAGACTGAGCTACCCGTGCCAGCGGGCCGCGCTGGGAAGCGTCGCGCTCCTGCTCGCTCCCGCGCTCGCCCCGGCGCTCCTCGCCTTCGTCCGCCCGCTCCGGAAGCGGTGGGTCGGCGCCTCGGCCGCCGGTTGCGTCGCCGTCGCGGCTGCGGTCGCGATCATGGTGGGCACGTCGCCGGGCCCGGCCGCGACCGGGCGCGGTGCCGCGGAATCCGCCGCGCCCGGCGCGGCGGGACCCGGCCGGGCCGCCGCCTTCACCTCCGAGATCTTCGCGGTCCAGCACGCGGGCGGGCCATCCGGCGATCACCACCTGGGCGTGGACCAGCTCCTCCTGTGCATGGCGCTCGACTCGCTGCGCTTCTACAGGTCGGCGCAGGCTGGCTTCGAATGCGGCCCGGACGGGATCGTGAGGGCGGATGGCGTGGTCCTCATCAAGGCTAACGCGCAGTGGCCCGAGCGCGGCGGGACCAACACCGACGTGCTCAAGGGGCTCATCGCCCGGATCCTCGAACATCCCGACGGCTTCACCGGCGAGGTCGTGGTGGTCGAGAACAGCCAGGGGGCGGGCACGCTCGACTGGGCCCAGGCCAACGCCGAGGACCATGCTCAGTCCGCGCAGGACGTGGTGGATCACTTCGCGGCCCTGGGATGGCCGGTCTCGAGCTGCCTGTGGGACTCGCTCCGCACCCGGAGCGTGGGCGAGTACTCGAGCGGCGACCCGGACAACGGCTACGTCGTCGGCGACTGGCAAGCCGACATCCAGATGAAGGTCTCCTACCCCAAGTTCCGCACCGCGCGCGGGCGCTGCGTGAGCCTCAAGTACGGACTCTGGGACCCCGCGGAGGGCGCGTACGACGACAGCCTGCTCACCTTCCTCAACGTGCCGGTGCTGAAGTGCCACGGGGGTTACGGGGTCACCGCCGCGC
The DNA here is from genome assembly GCA_964359105.1 of uncultured bacterium. GTDB lineage: Bacteria > Eisenbacteria > RBG-16-71-46 > RBG-16-71-46 > RBG-16-71-46 > JACRPT01. The sequence goes on along the minus strand of CAYHRW010000014.1, from coordinate 10,413 downwards.
TCAAGCACCACGTCGGCACGATGACCACCGCGCTCTCGACGTACACCCACGGCGCGGTGCGCTACGGCGGGCTCGGCGCGTTCCTCGGGGAGGTGCGGCTGCCCGACCTCAACATCCTCGATGCCATCTACGTCCTGGCGATCCCGGGGGCCGGTCCCGCGGCGAGCTACGCGCAGGCCACCCGCGTGGACTGGCTGCTCGCCGGGCGCGACCCGGTGGCGCTGGACATGTGGGCGACGGCGAACGTCCTGGTGCGGACCATCATCACGAACGGGTACACGAGCTACCCGATGCAGGATCCCCGGGATCCCTCGAGCATCTTCCGCACCTACCTCGACGCCAGCACGAGGGAGCTGCTCGAGCGCGGTCGCACGGTGACGAACGACCTCGAGCAGATCGACGCCCACGTCTACGACGGGGACACCATCGGAGTGGACCCGCCCGGCGTGATTCGGCACGGCACGGCCCTGAGCTTCCCGAACCCGACGGCCGCGGCCGTGACGATCCGCTTCGATCTCCCCGCGTCGGGTGAAGTGAAGCTCGAGGTGTTCGATGCCACTGGCGCGCTGCTGCGGACGGCCCGGCGGACCGTCGGGGCGGGGCCCGGCCGCGAGCTGTCCTGGGACGGCCGGGACGACGCCGGGCGGGCCGTGGCCTGCGGCAGCTACTTCTATCGCGTGAGCGCGGCGGGCTTCGCCGCGACCGGCAAGAGCATCACCGTGAAGTGACGGGGGTGGCCGGCCGGTGCCGGCCGAGCGCATGCTCGTTCGTGGTCGGACCGGGCGGCGCGGCCCTCTGGCCGCCCCGATCACTCCCCGGCCGGTGAGCCCTTCCCGTGCTGCACCTGGCCTCCCTCAGCGAAGCGGCTTCAGCTCTTCGTGGAGTCCGTCGATCGCCAGGGCGCGGACCTTCGGGGCCAGCGGCAGACTCCGCGAGCCCGCGTGGACGACATAGAGTCGTTCCAGCGCGAGGTCCACAAGGGCGACCCGCATGGACCTGGTGACGACCGGTGCCGTCGTGCGCTTGAACTCGAATCCCAGCCGACGTCTGCCCCGAACGACCAGGAGATCCAGCTCCGCCCCCGAGTGGGTTCCCCAGAAGAAGCACTCCTCGGGCCGCGCGCCGAGCCGGGCGACCACGGCATCCAGGACGAAGCCCTCCCACGAAGCGCCTACCTTGGGGTGCACTTCGATCTCCCTCGCCGTGCGCAGCCCGAGCAGGGCGTGAAGAAGCCCGCTGTCGCGGATGTAGACCTTGGGAGTCCTGATCTGCCGCTTCGCCAGATTCTCGTGCCATGGGGGCAACTGTCGCACCATGAACGTAGCGCTCAGGATGTCCAGGTAGCGCTGTACGGTGGTGTGCGCCACTCCGAATGCGCGCCCCAACTCGGAGGCGCTCCACAACTGCCCGTGGTAATGCGCGAGCATCATCCAGAAGCGGCGCAACGTCGGTGCAGGCATGCGCAGCCCGAGAGCGGGAATGTCCCGCTCGAGGTACGTACGGATCAGCTCGCGCCGCCAACGCAGGCTGGCCACATCCGAGGGGGCCAGGAACGACCGGGGAAAGCCACCTCGATGCCAGAGTCTGGAGGCGGCCTTTGTTCCGATCTCCTCGAGCGAGAATCCGTCGAGTTCGTGATAGGCGATGCGTCCCGCCAGGCTCTCCGAGGACTGCTTCAGCAGATCGGGGGATGCGCTGCCGAGGACGAGAAACCGGCGCCGTGCTCCCGGCTCGTCGGCGAGCACGCGCAGGCTGGGGAAGATCTCGGGGCGCCGTTGCACTTCGTCAATGACGACAAGGCCGCGGAGCGGTCCCAGCGCCATCGTCGGATCCGAAAGCAGCGCGAGATCCTCGGCCCGTTCGAGGTCGAAGATCGTGGACTCGCTCCGGCGGCGGGCCACGAGCCGGCGCGCGAGCGTCGTCTTCCCCACCTGGCGGGCGCCCAGGATCGCGACTACCGGGAACTGGCGGAGCAGCGCGTCGATTCTCTGCAGGTGTCCGAAGCGTTCGATCACGCCCCGCAAGGTACCATGAAATCTGAGCGGTTGCCGCTCAGATTTCATGGACCCTGGCGGGCGGCGCCTCGACGGATTCCGCGCTCTGCGCCATGGTGGGCCGCCGTGCGGGATCGTGCGCGGCATCCCGACCGTGAGCACGGCGCTCGACGAGAAGTGCGCGGGCACGTTCCTGGTGGACGCGGGCAACGGCTTTCACCTGAACCTGCACGCGTCGCTGGCGTGCCGTTGCCGGCCGTTCCGGCTCGGACGCAAGGAGCTCGGGGTGTACGGCGGCGGCATCGGCGGCGGGTTCGTCTCGACCTGGAGCCCGGCGCCCGCTACGGCGAGCGGGACCACACCTCGCGGCTGGGCGCGTGGTTTGTCCGCCTGCGGAACCGTGTCGTGGTCGCCGACGTGGCGCGCGGGTCGCCCGCCGAGGAGGCCGGGCTCGAGCCCGGCGACGAGCTCCGGGAGGTCGGCGGCAAGCCGATCGTCCGGCTCGCGCGCGAGAAGCTGGAGCCCGTGCTCGACGACGGCGCCGCCGCCCCGCGTCGTGCCGGAGCGCCCGCGGCGACCGCCCGCGCCGCTCAGCGGCGCGCGACGCTCGCGATCCTGCCCGGGTACGCGGCGAGCGCGGCGGTGAACACCTCCATCGCGCGCCGGAGCTTCGCCTCCTCGAGCACGTAGGCGATGCGCACCTCGTCCCTGCCCAGGCCCGGCGTGGCGTAGAAGCCGTCGAGCGGCGCGACCATCACGGTCTCGCCGTCGAGCGCGAAGTCCCTGAGCAGGAACTCGGCGAAGCCGTTCGCGTCGTCCACCGGGAGCCGGGGGCTCAGGTAGAACGCGCCCTCGGGCTTCCGCGCCAGCACGCCCGGCACCGCGGCGAGCGCGGCGACCACCACGTCGCGGCGGCGCTGGTACTCGGCGACGACGCCCGCGGTGTAGCTCGGCGGCACCTCGGTGAGCGCGGCGCACGCGACCTGTCCGAGCGTGGGCGGGCAGAGCCGCGCCTGGCCGAAGCGCAGGATGGCGTCCATCAGCGCGCGGTTGCGACAGACGATGTTCCCGATGCGCACGCCGCACAGCGAGTAGCGCTTCGACACGCTGTCCACGACGACGACCTGCTGGTCGAGGTCCGGGAGCGTGAGCACCGAGCGGTGCTTCCGCCCGTCGTAGACGAACTCGCGGTAGACCTCGTCGGCGACCAGGGTGAGCCCGCGCTCGCGGCAGATCGCGGCGAGCAGCTCGATCTCGGCGTCCGAGTAGACCGTGCCGGTCGGGTTGTTGGGCGAGCAGATGAGGATGGCCCTGGTGCGCGGGCCGATCTTCGCCTCGATCGCCGTGCGCGACGGCAGGTGATAGCCGTCCTCGGCGCGCGTCGTGACCGGCACGGGCTCGACGCCCATCATGGCGGCGAAGCCGTTGTAGTTCGTGTAGAAGGGCTCGAACACCAGCACCTGGTCGCCGGGATCGCACAGCGCGCCGAGCGTGAACAGGATCGCCTCGCTGCCGGCGGTGGTGACGAAGATCTCTTCCGCCTTCAGCTCCAGCCCGACGCCGGCGTAGTACTTGCGCAGCGCCTCCACGAACTCGGGGAGCCCCTGCGAGGGGCCGTACGGGATGTACTGCGCGTCGTAGGAGCGCAGGCGGTCGAGGATGACCCGCGGCGTGGGGATGTCCGGCTGGCCGATGTTGAGCGCGTAGATCGTCTTCCCCGCCTTGCGCGCCTCCGCGGCGAGCGGCGCCAGCCGCCGGATGGGCGAGGCCGGCATGAGCTGCGCGCGCCGGGAAAGCCGGGACATGTCGGACATCGTGACCTCCAGGGGTGGTGAAAACCCGGGGAGTCTAGCGCAAGCGACGCGCGGCGCGGAAACGGGCGACGCGCGGGCTCACGGTCGCCATGATCGGCCCCGGCGCCGACGCCTCGCCTCCCTCACCGCTGCCAGGAACTCCTCGAAGCGGTCTTCGAAGCCTTCTTCGTGGCTCCAGTCCCGCACGGCCGGCAGGCGGATTCGGTTGCGGAGCGCGATCGCGACGGCCACCTCGAGACTCTGGCGATCGTTCCAGTGGTACCAGGCAGCGAGGCGGTCGCGGCAGGAATCGGTCGCGGAGAGGGTTAGCGATCTCACTGTGCCGGATCTCCTCTCGACCGGGTGCACGCGGTGGTCGGCTCCGATCGCGAGCGGCCCGCGGGGGAACTCGACGTAGAACCGCACGCGGGGATGGACGTAGTGGTCACCCTTCCGCACGAATCCCACTTCGGCCATGGCGGCGTCGAGCTGCGCCTGCGTGACGCGGCCAGACAGGATGAAGTCCACGTCCACGGAGTGATAGACGCCGCCGGTGTGGAGGCTGGCGCAGGCGCCACCGGTGAGCACCCCGTGGATCCCGTGACGCCGGAGCGCGTTCCCCACGTGCATCGCGACGGTGGGGAGGCTGGATCGGGCCGTGAGCCTCACAGGGGTTTCGCCGTCTGCCGGGGCCTGCGCCGGAGCGCCGCGACACGCTGCGCGAGCTCGACCTCGGGCTCGTTCAGACGCCGCAGGTAGCGCATCAGGTCGGAGAACGCGAAGTACCGCGGATTGATGCGGAAGATGCGCGTGCGACCCGCGCTCCTGGCCGCAACGAGTCCGTCCCGCTCGAGACTGCGAAGCGCCCGCTGGGTGCTCGAAAGGGGGGCCTCGAGCAGGCGCGCCAGCTCACGGGGGTAACTCTCGGACATCAAACTCAGCGCAAGGAGCACGCGCGTGCGCGTCGTGCTCCCGAACGGGCTGGACCGCACCTTGACCGTCATAGGTGGTCATACGACCACATTCTGCGGTCATGGTCAATGCCCGAACGTGAGCGGCGTCCGGCGTTCGGGCATGGCCCCCGCTCAGTGCGGGCGCCCGAACGCGTAGTAGACCGCGCACAGCAGCGCGAGCGCGATGCCGCCACCCTTGAGCTCGCGGGCGCGGCCGGTGAGGAGCTTCAGCACCGGGTGGAGCACCAGCCCCGCCGTGAGCCCGTTCGCGATGTTGTAGGTGAAGACCATCATCGCGATGGTGGCGAAGGCGGGGATGAGCTCGGTGAGGTCGCCGGTCTCGATCCTCGCGAGCGAGCCGACCATGAGCGCGCCCACCACCACCAGCGCCGGGCCGTAGGCGTATTTCGCGTGCTGCACCGCCTCGACCAGCGGCACGAAGAACAGCGACGCGGCGAACAGCAGCGCCACCACCACCGCGGCGAGCCCGGTGCGCGCGCCCTCGCGGATGCCGGTCGCCGACTCGATGTAGGCGCCGCTCGTGGTGGTGCCGGCCAGCCCGGCGAACATGCAGGTGAGCGCGTCCACCAGCATCGGGCGCTCGACCTGCGGGAAGTCGCCCTTCTCGTCCAGCATCCCGCCCGCGGCGCCGACGCCGACCAGCGTCCCCAGCGTGTCGAGGAAGCTCATGAGGAAGAGCGTCAGCAGCACCGGGATGAAGGAGAGCCGCAGCACCCCGGGGAGGTCGAGCTTGAACGCGATCGCGCTCCAGTCGGAGAAGGACGGCAGCGCCATCACGCCGCGCGGCGCCTGGCTGAGCCCGAGCAGCCCGCCCGCGACGGCGGTGGCCGCCATGCCGAGCAGGATGGCGCCGCGCACGCGCCGGGCCATGAGCAGCGCGATGAGCGCGAAGCCGCCGATCGCGAGCAGCACCTCGGGGCGGTGCAGGTCGCCGATCCGCACCGGGACGTCGGGCGCGCGCAGCGTCGTGGCGCCGGGCAGCAGCAGGGCGGCGGGTGGCAGGCCGGCCGCAGCGCTGGTGACGATGCCGGTCTCGTAGAGCCCGATGAAGGCGAGGAAGAACCCGATGCCCACGGCGAAGCTGTGCTTGAGGCTCGCGGAGATCGAGTTCGCCAGCCAGGCGCGGATCCCGAGCACGGTGATCGCCAGGAACACCGCGCCGCTCACGAACACCGCCCCCAGGCACTGGGTCCACGCCACCCCGAGGCCGGCGAGGCCGAAAGCGATGAACGCGTTCTCGCCCATGTAGGGCGCCACCGCGATCGGGCGGTTGGCGACGAGGCCCATGAGCAGCGAGCCGAACGCCGCGGTGAGGATGGTGGCGATGGTGCTCGGGCCGGCGGGGACGCCGGCGAAGCTCAGGATGGCGGGGTTCACCACGATGATGTAGGCCATCGTGAGGAAGGTGGTCGCCCCGCCCAGCACCTCGGTGCGGACGCTGGTGCCGCGTTCGCTCAGCCGGAAGAGCCGCTCGAACATGGGCGCGAGCATAGAGGAGGCGCGGCGCCGGGTCGAATGCGAAAGTGCGGGGGTGTTGCGCTATGCTGCGCGGCCACGGAGGCCCTCTTGCCCGACGCTCTGCACCTCACCGAGACGTTCCTCATCGAGCTCGCCCGCGCGCGTGGCCTGGCGCTCGACCCTGCTCGCGCGGCCGCCCTGCGCCCGCAGATCGAGAGCCTGCTCGCGCGGCTGGCGCGCTTCGCCGACCTGCTCCCGGCCGACACCGTCCCGGCGCCACCGGCGCCCGTGCGGCCTCCGGCACCTTGAGCGGCGAGGCGCTGGCGTTCCTCTCCGCGGCGGAGCTGGGGCGCCGCATCGCGCGGGGCGAGGTCTCGCCGGTCGAGGTGGTGCGCGCGCTGCTCGGGCGCATCGAGCGCCTCGATCCCGGTTTCGGCAGCTTCCTGCTGGTGCTCGGCGACCGCGCGCTCGAAGAGGCGCGTGCCGCCGAAGCCGAGATTGCCGCGCGCGGGCCGCGCGGGCCGCTCCACGGCGTGCCGGTGGCGCTCAAGGACATCTTCGACACCGCCGGCATCCGCACCACCGCGGGCTCGAAGATCCTCGCCGACCGCGTGCCGGCGCGCGACGCTCGCGTGGTCGACCGGCTGCGCGCGGCCGGCACGGTGCTACTCGGCAAGCTCGCGATGCACGAGTTCGCCTATGGCACGACCACCACGAACCCGCACCGGGGCGCCTGCCGCAACCCGTGGGACCGGGCTCACGTGCCGGGCGGCTCGAGCGGCGGTAGCGGCGCGGCGCTCGCGGCGGGGCTCGCGCACCTCTCGCTCGGCACCGACACCGGCGGCTCGATTCGCATCCCGGCAAGCGCCTGCGGCGTGGTCGGGCTCAAGCCCACCTTCGGGCGCGTGAGCCGCCGCGGCGTCATCCCGCTCGCCTGGTCGCTCGACCACGTCGGCCCGCTGGCGCGCACGGTCGAGGACGCGGCGCTGCTGATGAACGCCATCGCCGGGCCCGACCCCGGCGACCCGTGGTGCGCGGACGCGCCGGCCGGGGACTTCACGCGCGACCTCGAGCGGGGCGTGCGCGGGCTGACGATCGGCGTGCCGGAGCGGTACTTCTTCGAAGGCGTGGCACGCGACATCGGGGACGCCGTACGTGCCGCGATCGCGGTGCTCGGGCGCGAAGGCGCGCGACCGGTCGCGGCTGACGTGCCGCACGTGAGCGAGGCGCACACCGCGCTGCACGCGATCCTGGCGGCGGAGGCGAGCGCGTACCACGCGCCCTGGCTCCGGACGCGCGCGGAGGACTACGGCGAGGACGTGCGGCGCGCTCTCGAGCTGGGGTTCTTCATCCCGGCGGTGGAGTACGTCAACGCGCGTCGCATGCAGCAGGTCGTCCGCGAGGAGTTCGTGGCCGCGCTGCGCGAAGCCGACGTGCTGGTGGCGCCGAGCCTGCCGGTGACGCCGCCCGCGATCGGCGAGCCGATGTCGCGCGAGCCCGAGGCAGCCTGGAACCGGCTCATGACGCCGGCGAACCTGAGCGGGCTGCCCGCGATCTCGCTGCCCTGCGGCCTCGATGGCGCCGGGATGCCGGTGGGCCTCCAGATCATCGGCCGCCCGTTCGATGAGGCGACGGTGCTGCGCGTGGCGCGCGCCTTCGAGCGCGCGACCGACTGGCATGAGCGGCGGCCGCCGGGGACGGAGTAGGGCCGGCGGGACGGGCGCGACGCGGCGGGCGCCAATGCCGCTGCGCGCGCCCCTCAGCCCGTCGGCTTGCCCGCCAGCACGCCGGGTTGCTCGCCGGCGAGTCCGTAGAGCGGCTGGTACTTGCCCCACAGGTAGGCGATGTAGGGCTCGATCGTCATCGGCGACCCGGTGGCGCGCTCGACCAGCTCGGCGGCGGTGAACCCGGCGCCGTGCTGGTAGACGTTCTCGCGCAGCCAGCCGTGCAGCGTGCCGAACTCGCCGCGCGCGATCTCGGCGCGGATCCCGGGATGCGCCGCGAGCGCCGCGGCGAAGAACTGGGCGCTCATGATGTTGCCGAGCGTGTAGCCCTGGAACGCGCCGCCGATCGGGCCACCGAACCAGTGCACGTCCTGCAGTACGCCGTCCCGGTCGTCGGGCACCGGGATGCCGAGGTCGCTCTCGAAGCGCGCGCGCCACGCCTCGGGCAGGTCCCTGACCGCGAGGCGCCCCTCGAGCAGGTCGAGCTCGAGGTCGAAGCGCATCATGACGTGCAGGTTGTAGGTGACCTCGTCGGCGTCGGTGCGGATGAGCGAGCGCTCGACCCGGTTGATGGCGCGGTAGAAGGTGTCGAGCGGCACGGACTGGAGCTGCGCCGGGAACGCGGCCCGGAGCCGGGGGTAGAAGAACTCCCAGAACCCGCGGCTCCTGCCCACCAGGTTCTCCCACAGCCGCGACTGGCTCTCGTGCACGCCGGTCGAGGCGCCGTCGGCCAGCGGCGTGCCCTCGTAGTCGCGGCGGATGCCCTGCTCGTACATCGCGTGCCCGGCCTCGTGGAGCGTGCTGAACAGCGCGTCGGTGAGGTCCTGCTTCCTCACCCGCGTGGTGATGCGCACGTCGCCGAGCGAGAACTTGGTCATGAACGGATGGTGCGTGAGGTCCTGCCGGCCGCGCTCGAAGTCGAAGCCGAACTTCCGGATCACCTCGAGCCCGAAGGCGAGCTGGTCGGCCTCGGGCGCGCTCTGCCTGAGGCAGCGGTCGTCGGGCGCGGGGCGCTCGGTGATGGCGCGCACCATCGGCACCAGCCGCGCGCGCAGCTCGGCGAACACCGCGCGCACCGAGGAGGCCTTCATGCCGTAGTCGGAGTAATCAATGAGCGGGTCGGCGATGCTCTCGTAGCCGGGGAAGAAGTCCGCGAGCCGCCGGCTCATCTCGAGGGTCTTCTCGAGCAGCGGGCGCACGCTCGCGAAGTCGTTCCGCGGCCGCGCCGTGGTCCACGCCTGGTAGGAGAGCGCGGTGTGCCCGTCGAGCTCGGAGACGAACGCCGGTGGCACCTTGACCGCGCGGTCGTAGGCGCGACGCGTGACACGCATCAGGCTCGCCTCATCGCTCTCGTAGGGCAGGCTCTCCGCCCACGGCTCGAGCCGGTCGAGCAGCCGGCCGACCTCCGGTTCGGTGAGCTTCTCGTGCGCGATGCGGCTCAGCGTCGCCATCTGCCGGCCGCGCGCCCCGGCGCCGCCGGGCGGCATGTAGGTGGCCTGGTCCCAGCGCAGCACCGCGGCGGCCATGGAGAGGTCGTTGACCTCGAGCAGGCGGGCCTTGAGCTCCTTCAACGTCTCGAGCATCCATCTCCTCCGGCATGCAGGGTCGTTCCGCGGCGATCCTCGGCGAGTGGTCGAGCCGCAGCGGCGGTGTGCCCGCCGGGGACTCAGCCGGCGCAGTATACAGGGCGCTCCAAGCGGAGCGCACGGGCTCGCTCAGGGAAGGAAGGACTCAAGGAAGCAACAGCGCTGGCACCGCCTCGCCGGCCGGGAGCGCGACGGAGACGTCGGCGGCCAGCGCGCTCCGGGCACCCACCGAAGGTGGTTCCGGATTGACGTCCACCACCTTCGCCCCGTTTCGCCGCGCCACCTCGACGAAGCCGGCCGCGGGGTAGACCACGCTGCTCGTGCCGATGACCAGCGCCACGTCCGCCCGTTCGGCCCCGGCGATCGCCGCGGTGACCGCCTCCTCGGGCAGGCTCTCGCCGAACCAGACCACGCCGGGGCGCTCGGGTGCCCCGCAGCACGGCGAGCGCGGCAGCTCGGAGTACTCCAGCGCGTCGGTCGCGCGCTCGGCGCCGCAGCGCGTGCAGCGATTGCGCCACAGCGAGCCGTGGACGTGAACCGCGCCGCGGTGCCCGGCGCGCTCGTGCAGGTCGTCCACGTTCTGCGTGACCAGCAGGCCGGTCCCGCGAGCCGACCACTCCGCGAGCGCGCGGTGCGCAGCGTTGGGCTCGCAGCCGCGCACCGTGCGCCGGCGCTCCAGGTACCAGTCCCACACCAGCCGCGGGTCGCGCGCGAACGCCTCGGGCGTGGCGAGCTCGGTGAAGCTGCGGTTGCGCCAGTAGCCGCCCGCGCCGCGGAAGGTGGGGACGCCGCTCTCGGCCGAGACGCCGGCGCCGGTCAGCACGAAAAGGAAGCGCCCCCCCCCGAGCAGGGCGCGCGCGCCCGCGAGGGGAGCTTGCATAAAA
>CAYHRW010000013.1:0-20433 GCA_964359105.1 uncultured bacterium | reverse complement strand
GCCGCGCAGCTGGCGGTCGATGCGCCGCGACTCGTGGCGCTCGGTGCCGAGGATGAACAGCCCGCCGACGCCCGGGACGCCGGCGCCGAGCTTGATGTCGGTGCCGCGGCCCGCCATGTTGGTGGCGATGGTCACGGCGGCGCGCTGGCCCGCGTCGCGGACGATCTCCGCCTCCTGCTGGTGGTACTTGGCGTTCAGCACGTTGTGCTTGATGCCCCGGCGCTTGAGCATGCGGCTCAGCAGCTCGCTCACCTCGACCGAGATGGTGCCAACCAGCACCGGCTGGCCCTTCCCGTGCTTCTCCACGATCTCGTCGATTACCGCGTTGTACTTCTCGCGCTTGGTGCGGTAGACGACGTCGTTGTGGTCCTCCCGCACGCACGGCTTGTGGGCCGGGATGACCGACATGTCGAGCTTGTAGATCTCCCAGAACTCCGCGGCCTCGGTCTCGGCGGTGCCGGTCATGCCCGCGAGCTTCTCGTACATGCGGAAGAAGTTCTGCAGCGTGATGGTGGCGAGCGTCTGGGTCTCGCCCTCGACCCGCACGCCCTCCTTGGCCTCGATCGCCTGGTGCAGCCCGTCCGAGTAGCGCCGGCCCGGCATGAGCCGGCCGGTGAACTCGTCCACGATCAGGACCTTGCCGTCCTGCACCACGTACTCGACGTCGCGCTCGAACAGCGAGTAGGCCTTGAGCAGCGCCTGCACGTTGTGGATGCGCTCGTTCTTGACCGCGTAGGCGCGGTAGATGGCGTCGCGCTCCCGGACCTTGTCCTCGGCGGGCGTCTCCTCACGCCCCTCGAGCTCGGAGAGCTGCGCGGCGAGGTCGGGCACCACGAACTGGTTCGGGTCGCCCGGGGACATCAGGTCGCGCCCCTTCTCGAGCAGATCGACGTTCTTGGCCTTCTCATCGATCGCGTAGAAGAGCTCGTCGTCGATCTCGTGCAGGCGCTTGTCGCGCAGGTGGTCGAGCTCGCAGCGGGTGATGAGCTTCTTCAATCCCGGCTGCTCGGAGACGAGCTTCATGAAGCGCTTGTGCTTGGGCGCGGCGCGCTGGACCTTGAGCAGCTCGACGCCCGCCTCGTACTCCTTCTCGGGCTCGGCGAGCAGCTTCTCGGCCTCGGCGAGGCGCTGGCTCACCCACTGCGTCTGCGCCTTCACCAGGCGTTCGACCAGCGGCTTCAGCTCGTCGAACGCCTGGTCGCTGTGCTCGACCGGGCCGGAGATGATGAGCGGAGTGCGGGCCTCGTCGATGAGGACCGAGTCCACCTCGTCCACGATCGCGTAGACGAACCCGCGCTGCACCCGGTCCTCGGGCCGCACCGCCATGTTGTCGCGCAGGTAGTCGAAGCCGAACTCGTTGTTCGTGCCGTAGGTGATGTCACGGGCGTACTGCTCGCGCCGCTGCGGCGGGTCCATGCCCTGCTGGATGCATCCCACCGTGAGGCCGAGGAACTTGTAGATCTCCCCCATCCACTCGCTGTCGCGCCGGGCCAGGTAGTCGTTCACCGTGACCAGGTGGGAGCCGCGCCCGGTGAGCGCGTTCAGGTAGAGGGGCATCGTGGCCACCAGGGTCTTGCCCTCGCCGGTGGCCATCTCGGAGATCTTGCCCTCGTGGAGCATCACGCCGCCGATCAACTGGACGTCGAAGGGCACCATGTCCCAGGTGACGGGGATCCCCACCATCTCCCAGGATCTGCCCACCAGCCGGCGGCAGACCTCCTTGACCGCGGCGAACGCCTCGGGCAGCAGCTCGCCGAGCACCTCCTGCTCGGCCAGCCGGCGCTCCTCCGGGTCTTCCAGGCCCTCGCGGGCCCCGGCGATCCGCTGTCTGAACTCCTCGGTCTTGCCCCGCAGGGCCTCGTCCGTGAGCTCCCGGCAGGACTCCGTGATGCGGTTGATCTCGTCCACGACCGGGCGGGCGCGCTTGACCTCCCGCTCGTGCTTGGAACCGAACACGGACTTCAGCAGGGATTCGAACATGGGCCTCAGGATAGAGGGCGTGTCAAGCGAGTGGGGTGCGGAGGCGTCCCTGGAGCCATCCCGCGAGCCTGCGCGCGGCGGGAACGGCGACGGCCCGATGGCGATACGCGCATCGGGCCGCGCGGACTTCGAGCGCTCGATCTCAGATCAGCTTCGTGACGTGAGCGGCCTCAGCGCCTCGTTCACTCGTACGGATCTCGAACTCGACCAGCTCGCCCTCGTGGAGGGTCCGAAACCCATTGCCCTCGATGGCGGAGTGATGCACGAAGACCTCCTGCTGCCCCTCCGCCGCGATGAAACCATACCCCTTGTGGTCGTTGAACCACTTCACCGTACCACGCGCCATGGATGGTCCCCCCTGAACGACCAGGATTCCTGCCACGGCTCGAAGTCCGACCACAGGGTGGACGGTACGTGGCCCCGGGTCAAGGGGCTTTCGGAGTCTGATCCTCGGGGGCCGCCCGGCGCCGGCCGCGGGCTGTCCAGCGTTCGTGAAGCTCGAGCGCCTCGGGGTGCCCCGGCTCGCTCTTGAGAATTAGCGCCGCCTGCTCGGCGGCCTGCGCCACCGCGCCCATCGCCTCGAGGGTGCGCGCCAGCTGCACGCGCGCCGCGTGGAAGTCCGGGTTCAGCTCGAGCGCGCGCGCCAGCGACGCCAGCGCATCGTCGAGGTGGCCCTGCTTGAGCTCCGCCGAGCCCAGCAGGTAGTGGAGGTCGGGATAGGCGTCGCGACCCTCGAGCGACTCGCGCACCAGCGCGGCGGCACGGCCCGGCTCGCCGGCCTCGATCAGCCCGCGGTAGCGCTCGAGCAGGCGGTCCACGGGCGCGTGCGGGAGGCGCAGCGCCCGCTCCAGCAGCACGCCCGCCTCCTCCCAGTCGGCGCGCTCCAGGCTCTCGAGCCCCTGCCGGAAGGCGTGCGGCTCCTCGATGCGCACTTCCTCCGCCAGCGCCCGGAGCTGGTCGAGCGCCTCGCCCACCAGGCCCTCGGACGCGTCCAGCAGCGCGCGCTCCAGGCGCGCCGCGCCGTAGCGCGGGTTCAGGGCGAGCGCGGCGTCGAGCGCCTTGCGCGCGGCGGCGCGGCGCTGGAGCGCGATGAGCACGCGCGCCTTGCGGAAGTGGAGGTCGGCGTAGCGCGGCCTCAGCCGCAGCGCCACCTCGAGCGCGTGCTCGGCGTGCGAGCGGTCGCCCGCCAGCTCGCACACCCGCGCGATGTGCGAGAGCGCGGTGGCGCCGGCGGCCTTGCGCGACGGGTGCGCACCCGCCGGCACGGTGCGCTCGATGCGCGCGATCGCCTCGCCGTGGCGGCCCGCGCGGGCGATCTCCACGGCCTCGGCGAACTCGGGATGGGGGAAATGGAACGGGCGCGGGCTCATGCGGGCATCCAGAGGAGTCTCATGGCGTATCCGGCGAACAGGGTGATGCCGAGGTTGTCGTCCAGAGGTATCGGCAGGAACTCCACCAGACTTGCGACCAGCGCGCCGGTCACGACCACCGTCCACGGCAGCTGCCCGGTGGCGGCCAGGAACGCGGCCCAGGCCAGGCAGGCGGCCAGGCACCCGGCCAGTCCCTCGAGCGACTTGTTGAAGATGCGCGTCCGCCCCCAGGCCTTGCCCACGATGGCGGCGAAGGCGTCGCCGAGCACGGTGAAGCCCAGCGCCGCGGCCGCCACCGGCTGCGGGAAGATCTCGATCGCGAGCAGCGCCGCCAGCAGCAGGTAGGTCGAGCCCAGCAGGTTGAAGCGCTCGTGCTCGCGGATCATGCCGCCGAAGAAGCGGCGGAACAGGTCCCCCACCCGGCGCTCGTGGATGCGCAGCAGGTCGAGCGCGATCGCGCCCACGACGAGCAGCATGAAGAGGATGCGGAACTCGCTCTTTCCCCGCGGCCACGGCAGGATCTGGAAGAGCAGCTCGAGCGGCAGCACGAAGAAGCAGAGGTGGAGCGCCTTCCTGCGCGCCTCGGTGAGCCAGCCCTCGGTGCGCAGCGGGGCCAGCGGATCGGGGAGCGGGCGTCGCGGCTCGCGGGGCGCGGTCATCGTGCGGCTGACGTTAGCAGAAGCGCGGCGCCGCGGGGCGCCTCAATGCCGAGCGGCGCCGGCGGTGGGCCGCAGCTCGCGGTAGGCCTGGCGCGCCGCCACGATGCGCTTCACGTAGTCCTCGGTCTCGGGACGCGCGATGAGCTCGCAGCGCAGCGCCTCTCCCCCCGGCCAGCGGCTCGAGTCCGCCGCGTGCTGCGCAGACCACCGCGCGATCGCGCCGGGTCCGGCGTTGTAGGCGGCCAGCGCGAGCACGGCGCCGCCGAAACGCCGCCACTGACGCTCGAGGTAGCGCGCGCCGTAGCGCAGGCCGACCGCCGGGTCGAAGAGCGCGTCCCGGTCGGGCACCGGCTCGCGCGCGGCGCGCGCCAGCTCGGCCGCGGTCGCGAGCTTGAGCTGGCAGAGCCCGAGCGCATCGCTGCGCGAGCGGGCGCGCGGGTCGAGCTTGCTCTCCTGCCACGCCAGCGCCTGGACCAGGGCGCGCTCGGCGGCGCCGGCGTCCGCCGAGTCGGGGAAGGCCGCGAACAGCGAGTCGAAGGCGGCCGGGTAGCTCCACGGGACCACGCCCCAGGCGGCCGCGCTCGAGTCGCCGAGCGCGGCCAAGCAGCGTCCCGCGAGCTGGATCGCGAGCGGCATGCGGCCGAGCGCGCAGGCGAGGCGCGCGGCCTCGAGCAGCGCCCACGGCCGCTGTGCGTCGGGAAGCGCGGGACCGAGCCGCGCATCGCCCGCCGCCCAGCGGTCCAGCACCGTGGCCGCCTCGGAGGAGAGTCCGACGGTGGTGAGGTCGCGCGCCAGCGCCAGCGCCGCGGTCGAATCCCCCGATGGCGAAGCCACCTGGGCCCCGGGCCAGCCCCGCAGCCCGAGCGAGTCCCGGGCAACCGCTCTATAGAAGGTATAACCCGGCAGCCCGGCGAGGGCCCGCAGGGCGCTGTCGCCCGCCGCCGGGTCCGAGCAGCGCAGCAGCACCGCCCGCCAGAAACGCGCCCCCTCTCCCCCGGCCCGCGCGAGCCAGCGTTCCGCCCCCGCCACGTCACCGCGCGCCAGGCGCATGAGCCCCGCGCGGAACGCCGCGTCGCCCGCGCGGCGGCTCGCGGTCTCCGCGACCCGGGCGTAGTCGCGCGCCGCCTGCTCCCAGCGCCCGCGGCTCTCGAGCAGGCGCGCACGCTCCCACCATGCGCTCTCGCGGAGCACGGGATCACGCGCCCGGGCGGCGGCTTCGCCGAGATCCGCCAGCGCATCGCTGCCACGCTCCGCGTCGCGCGCCGCCCGTGCGCGCTCCAGCAGCGCCCGTGCGCTGTCGTCGGCCGCGGGCGCCAGCCGCAGCGCCGCGGTCAGCGCTGCACGCGCGTCATCGGCCCGGCGCGCGCGCCGGAGGACCTCGCCGCGCCGCAGCGCGACGCGCCACGGGTCCCGGGCGCCACCCACCGCATCCTCGAGCCGGCGCGCGGCCGAAGCGTACGCCCCTCGCCAGAAGTCCACCTCGGCGGCGGCGCGCTGGTCGTCCGAAGAGAGCGTGCCGCGGCGCGCCGCGGTGAGCGAGTCCAGCGTCGCGAGGATGCGCGCGGCCGCCGGGAGCGAGGGGTAGCGCCGGATCCCCTGCCGCGCCCACTCGAGGGCCTGCACGGTGTCGCCGAGCGTGGCGCGCAGCGCGATGCGACGCTCGAGCCAGGCGGCGCGATCGGCGTCGGGCCAGCCCGCGCGGTCGGCTGCCTCGAGCAGCGAGTCGGCCCGCGCCGGCGACCAGCGCGCGACCGCCAGGTCGGTGCGGGCGCGCAGCGCCTCCCACGCCCACAGGCCGCCGCCGGCGGCGAGCCTCTCCCAGGCCGAGTCCGCCGCCGCGCTGTCGCCCGCGTCGAGCGCGAACAGCGCCACGCGCCGCAGTGCGAGGGACCCGAGCTCCGGGTCGAGCGCAAGCGCGCGCCAGGCGCGGAGCGCCGCGGCCGGGTCGACGCTGTCGGGCGGGACGCCAGCGCGCCAGCGCGCGAGCGCGGTCGAGAGCGTCTCGGGCACGGACGTCCAGCGCACCAAGCCCGACCCGTCCACGCGCGGCACGCCGAGCACCGGAAGCCACGTGAGCGCGCCTTCCGCGGGCGCCGCGCGGGCCGGCCCTGCACCCGGCACCAGCGCCGCGCACAGCACCAGCGCCGCGCGGACGCCGCGCCTCACTCCCACTCGATGGTCGCCGGGGGCTTGCTGGTGCAGTCCATCACCACGCGGTTGATGCCGCGCACCTCGTTCACGATGCGACTCGACACGCGCGCGATCAGGCTCGGCGGCAGCCGCGTCCAGTCCGCGGTCATGCCGTCCTGGCTGTTGACCGCGCGCAGCGCGATCACCTTCTCGTAGGAACGCTCGTCGCCCTTCACCCCCACCGTCGAGACCGGCAGCAGCACCGCGAACGCCTGCCAGGTGCGCCCGTACCACTTCGCGCGCCGCAGCTCCTCGATGAAGATGGCGTCGGCGCGGCGGAGCAGGTCGAGGTCGTGCTCGACGATCGGTCCCAGGATGCGCACCGCCAGCCCCGGCCCCGGGAACGGGTGGCGGTCCACCAGATGGTCCGGCAGCCCGAGCGCCCTGCCCAGCTCGCGCACCTCGTCCTTGAAGAGCAAGCGGAGCGGCTCGATGAGCCTGAGCTGCATGCGCTCGGGCAGGCCGCCCACGTTGTGGTGGGTCTTGATGACCTGCGAGCCGAAGCCCGCCGAGGCGCTCTCGATCACGTCCGGGTAGAGCGTGCCCTGCGCCAGGTACTCGACCGGGCCGATCTTCCGCGCCTCCTCTTCGAACACCCGGATGAACTCCTCGCCGATGATCCTGCGCTTCTGCTCCGGGTCGCTGACACCCGCCAGCCGGTCGAGGAAGCGCCGGCGCGCGTCCACCACCTCGAGCCTGAGGCCGCGCTTCGCGCCCAGCTCGCGCGCCACCTCCTCGGCCTCGCCCTCGCGCAGCAGCCCGTGGTTCACCATCACGCAGGTGAGCCGCTTGCCCACGGCGCGGTGGCAGAGCGTCGCCACCACCGAGCTGTCCACTCCGCCCGAGAGCCCGCACAGGATGTGACCGTCGGGCCCGACCTTCGTGCGGATGTCCGCGATGGCCGTGCGCAGGAAGCTCTTCATGCTCCAGCCGCCCTCGAGCTTCGCCACCTTGAAGAGGAAGTTGGCGAGCACCTGCCTGCCGTACGGCGAGTGCACGACTTCGGGATGGAACTGGATCAGGTGGTACGGGAGCTTCGCGTGCGCCGCGGCGGCGAAGCGGCAGTTCGAGGTATGCGCCACGCGCTGCCAGCCCGCGGGGAGCGAAGCCACCTCGTCGCCGTGGCTCATCCAGGCGCGGAAGCGCTTCGGCACCCTGGCGAACAGCGGCGACTTCCCGTCGAGCACGAAGGTCGCCATGCCGTACTCGGCGCGCGGCGCCTTCTCGACCTCGCCGCCCATCATCTGGACCGTGGCCTGGAAGCCGTAGCAGATCCCGAGCAGCGGCTTCTTCCAGCCGTAGATCTCGGGATCGGGCAGCGGCGCCGCGGCGCGGTAGCCGCTCGCCGGCGAGCCCGAGAGGATGAGCGCGCCGGGCCTGCGGGCCGCGATCTCCGCCGCGGGCGTCGTGCCCGGCACGATCTCCGAGAACACCCCCAGCTCGCGCACGCGCCGCGCGATCAGCTGCGTGTACTGGGAGCCGAAGTCGAGGATGAGGACGAGTTCACGGGGCATGCGGGTCCTCGGGCTCAGTGCCTGAACGTCCTGCGGTCCGTGAACACCATCGCCAGCCCTCTGGTGTCGCAGGCCTCGATCACCTCGGCATCGCGCATCGAGCCGCCGGGCTGGACGAAGGCGGTGATCCCGGCTTCGGCGGCGTGCGCGATGTTGTCGGCGAACGGGAAGAAGCCGTCGCTCGCGAGCACGGTACCATCCAGGTCGTGATGCGCGCGGCGCGCCTTCATGAGCGCCACGTCCACGGCGTCCACCCGGCTGGTCTGGCCGGAGCCGAGGCCGACGAGCGCGGTGCCGCGCGCGATGGCGATGGCGTTCGAGCGCGCGGCCGCGGCGACCTCCCATGCGAAGCGCAGGCCCTCCAGCTCCGCGTCGGTCGGCGCGCGCTTCGTCACCGTGCGCCAGGCGGGCGCAACGCCGGCGGCCTCGCGCTCGAGCAGCGCCCACCTCCCCACCAGTCGCACCGCCCACGGATCGGGCGGCGCAACATCCTGCGGCGCAAGCCGAACCAGGCGGACGTTCTTCTTTGACTTGAAGGCTTCGGCAGCCTCCGCAGACAGATCCGGCGCGGCCACGCATTCGACGAACTGCTTCGCCACCAGCGCGGCGGTCCCGCCGTCCAGCGGACGGTTGAAGGCCACGATCCCGCCGAAGGCCGAGACCTCGTCGCAGCGCAGCGCAGCGACGTACGCCTCCGCCGCCGTCGTCGCGCACGCTGCGCCGCACGGCTGGTTGTGCTTGACGATGACGCACGCCGGCGGCTCGAACTTCCCGGCCAGCGCCACCGCCGCCTCGAGATCGAGGAGGTTGTTGTAGGAAAGCTCTTTCCCCTCCTTCCAGGCTTCGAGCGAGGCCGCCTGCCCGGCGCGCGCGTAGAGCGCGGCGGCCTGATGCGGGTTCTCGCCGTAGCGCAGGTGCCGCGCGCGCTCGAGCGCCAGCACGTGGAACGCAGGCGGCCGGTCGGCGCCCGCGCCTTCCATCCGCCGCCCCAGCTCCGCGGCGATCGCGGCGTCGTAGCGCGCGGTGCGGGCGAAGGCGCGCACCGCCCACGCGCGGCGGCGCTCGAGCGTGTCGCCCCCCGACTCGAGCGCCTCGAGCACCTCGGCGTACTGCGCGGGGTCGTGCACCACGATGACGTCGCCGTGGTTCTTCGCCGCCGCGCGCAGCAGAGCCACGCCGCCGATGTCGATCTCCTCGATGGCGCCCGCGTCGTCGAGAGAGGCGGCGCGCTCCTCGAACGGGTAGAGCGTCACCGCCACCAGGTCGATGGGTACGATCCCGCGCTCGGCGAGCGCGGCCAGGTCGGCGGGCTCGCTCCGCCGCGCGAGGATGGGTGCGTGCACGTGCGGGTGGAGCGTCTTCACCCGTCCGCCCAGCAGCTCGCCGAAACCGGTCCACTCCTCGAGCGGTGTCACGGCCACGCCCGCCTGCCTGAGATGCGCGGCGGTGCCGCCCGAGGCGAGGATGCGGGTGCCGCGCGCGGCGAGCGCGCGGGCAAACTCGACGGCCCCCGTCTTGTCCGACAGCGAGAGCAGCGCCGCCTGCGGCCAGCTCACCGCGGGCCCCCGCTCAGGCGCCGGATGGCTTCCAGGTAGCGCTCCTGCGTCTTTCGCACCACCTCGGGCGGCAGCGCGGGCGCGGGCGGCTCGTGGTCCCAGCCGCTCCGGTCGAGCCAGTCGCGCACGACCTGCTTGTCAAACGAGAGCAGCCGCCCGGCCTCGTACTCGGCGCGATCCCAGTAGCGCGACGAGTCGGGCGAGAGCGCCTCGTCAATCAGCGTGAGCGCGCCGCCCACCCGGCCGAACTCGAACTTGGTGTCGGCGAGCACCAGGCCGCGCTCCCACGCCCAGGCGCACCCTTCCTCGTAGGTGGCGAGGCTGCGCGCGCGCAGCGCCCCGGCGGTTTCCCCGCCGACGATCGCGCACATCTTCTCGAAGGAGATGTTCTGGTCATGCCCGGCGTCGGCCTTGGTGGCCGGCGTGAAGACGGCGGGCTCGAGCCTCGCGCCGTCCGCGAGCCCAGCCGGCAGCCGGATGCCGCACACCGTGCTGCTCTTCCGGTACTCCTTCCAGCCCGAGCCGGTGAGGTAGCCGCGCACCACGCATTCGATGTCCACGCGCTCGGCGCGGCGCACCAGCTGCGCGCGCCCGCGCAGCAGCTCCGCGTAGCGGGAGAACGGCGGCGGGAACTCCGCGGGGTCGTCGCTCACCAGGTGGTGCGGCGCGGCGCTCTTCAGCGTCCGCATCCAGAACGCGGAGATGAGCGAGAGGATCACGCCCTTGCCGGGGATGGGCGTGGGCAGGATCGAGTCGTAGGCGGAGAGCCGGTCGCTGGCGACGATGACGAAGTGCTCGGGGCCGGCCTCGTAGACCGAGCGCACCTTGCCGCGACGCCAGGGTTCGAGTCCGGGGATCTCGATCACGCTCACCGCCCGGGCGGGCTCGAGCAGCTCGGGGGCGACGACGATACGCGGCGTGACGGCGCTCATCCTCTTCTCCTGTCCCGCCGCCTCACCGGACGGCCGGGTGCGATGCGTTCATCGGACCGGCGTGCGTCCCTGCGCCCCGGCAGTGAAGTGGGCGGCGACCCATTCCGGAAGTCGCGCGATGGAGGCGATGCGGGGGCCCTCCGGCGCGCCGTAGTCCCCGTACGGGTCGATCAGCACGAAGTGCATCCCGGCGGCGCGAGCGCCGGCCTCGTCCACCGAGCGGATGTCGCCCACGTAGAGCGCGCGCTCCGCCGGCAGGCCGAGCCGCCGGAGCGCGATGCGGAAGATCTCGGGATCGGGCTTCTCCACGCCCTCGACCTGGGAGTCCACCACGAACTCGAGGCCGTCGCGCACGCCGCACTCCGCCAGGTGCCGCTCGGCGCGGCCGTCGGAGTTCGAGACCACCGCGCAGCGCAGGCCGAGAGCGAGCACTGCCGCGACGGCCTCGCGCGCGCCCTCCATCGGCTTCCCCCACAGCCCGCCTTCGGCGTGGTGCTCGAGGAACTCGGCGATCGCGGCCTCGACGAGCCCGTGCCGCACACCCGCCGCCTCGAGCATGCCGGTGAAGAAGCAGTGCGTGTCGCCCGCGGAGCCCAGCGGCGAGTGCAGCTCCCCGGGCGCGAGCTGGTGCCCCCGGCTCCGGTCGTAGCGGCGGCGCCCCGCGACCTCGGCGCGCCGCAGGGCCGCGGCGTCGAGCGGGTGGCCGAGTCGCGACAGGGTCGCGGCCATCCACTCGAAGTCGAGCCGCACCAGCGTGCCGCCGGCGTCGAACACCACCGCCTCGAGCAGCGGGCGCTCAGCCACGCGGCGCCTCCACGCCGGCGCCGAAGACCAGGCGCCGGCCCTCGATCTTCCACGGCTCGGTGAGGTAGCGGCGCACCGCGCGCGGGTAGAGCCGGTGCTCGGCCTCGTGGATGCGGGCGGTCAGGCGCTCGAGCGAGTCGCCGTCCTCCACCTCGACCACCGCCTGCGCCACGATCGGCCCGGCGTCGAGATCGGCCTCCACCAGGTGCACGGTGCAGCCGGTGACGCGCACGCCGTGCTCCCAGGCGCGCGCGATGGCGTCGAGCCCCGGGAACGCCGGCAGCAGCGACGGGTGGATGTTGAGGATGCGCCCCGGGAACGCGGCGAGCAGCGTGTGGTGGAGCCGGCGCATGAAGCCCGCGAGCAGCAGCACCTCGACGCCGCGCGCGCGCAGCGCCTCGAGCCACGGGCGCTCGTCCTCGATGCGGGTGCGGAAGTGGCCGGTGGGCGGGCACAGGCACTCGATGCCGAGCCGCCGCGCCCGCTCGATCGCGCGCGCCTCCGGGTTGTCGGTGAGGAGGGCCGCGATGCGGCCGCCCAGCTCGCCGCGCTGCGCCGCCAGCACCAGCGATTCGAAGTTGCTGCCCTCGCCCGAGGCGAGGACCGCGAGCGTGTGCGCCTGAGGGGTGAGCACGCCGCAATCTACCAACCGCCTGCGTCACCCGGCAAGCGGCACGGCATGCGGCACGCGAGCCGCACCGGTCACGCGACACCCGGCGGGCGGTGCGCCGCCCGCGTCACGGGCGCGCCGGGGCGCGCGCGCCCTCCACGGCTCCCACCCGCGCGGACCGGGACCGGCGCGGCTCGCCGGCGCGCCAGTCGAGCAGCCGCGCGCCTTCCTCCGACCACTCCAGCCACAGCGCGCCCGCGCGGTCGGTGCGGAGCGCGCGCGTGCCCCCCGCCGCGAGCCGTTCCAACACCGCGGGGCTCGGGTGGCCGAAGTGATTGCGGGCGCCGACCGAGAGGATGGCGAGCGCCGGGCGCGCGCGCGCCAGGAAGCGGACGCCGCTCGAGGAGGCCGAGCCGTGGTGGGCGGTCTTGAGGATCAGCACCCCGGGCGCCACCGCGAGCGACTCCTCCACGGTGCTGTCCACGTCGGCGAGGAACAGCGCGCGCCCGTTCCCCTCACCCACCTCGAGCACCAGCCCCGCCGCGTTGTCGGGACTGGTGAGCGGGCGCCCGGGCGACCGCGCGGCGGGCTCGTCGGAAGCGGGCGGCCACAGGACCACGACCGGCGGCGAGGCGCGCAACGTGTCGCCGCGCGCGAGCGCCACCGCGCCGAAGCGCTCACCCGGCCCCCGCGCGCGCGGATGCTCCGGCGGTGCGCCGACGCGCTCCACGGCGACCGCGCGGCACACCGCCTCCGCGCCGCCGATGTGGTCGCCGTCGTCGTGGCTCAACAGCAGCCAGTCGAGACGCCGGATCCCCGCCCAGCGCAGGAACGGCGCCACCATGGTCTGCCCGGCGTCGAAGCCCGGCGTGCGCGGCCCGGCGTCCACCAGCCACCAGGCGTCCTCGAACCCGAGCGCGAGCGCGTCGCCCTGCCCCACGTCGAGCGCCACCAGCCAGGCGCGCCCCTGCGGCGGACGCAGCGGGCGCACCGTCGCCACGCACGCCAGCGCGACGGCGAGCGCGAGCGCCCCGGCCAGCACCGCGGCGAAGCGCGGCGCCGCAGGCGCGCGATCGCACGCATCGAGCGTGCGCGGACCCGGCAGCGCGAGCGCCAGCAGCGCGGCGCCGATCCACGCGCAGGCCAGCACGCCGGGCTCCGCGCCCGCGGAGACCATCGCCCCCGGGAGCCGCGCCGCTCCCGTGGCGATGGCGCGCAGCAGCGCGGCCAGCACCTCGCACGCTCCCGCCCACAGGTGCCCCGAGCCGGGCAGCGCGATCTCGCTCGCCGCCGCCAGCCACGCCGCGGTGAGCAGCAGGCCGGAGACCGGCACGGCCAGCAGGTTCGAGAGCGCGCCCACCCACGAGACGCAGTGGAAGCGCGCCAGCAGCAGCGGCAGCGCCGTGAGCTGGGCGCTCGCCGTCGGGATGAACGGCGCGAGCCACCACCGCGCGCGACCCGCGCGTTCCTCGAGCCACGGCCCCACCGTGGCCAGCCCGAGCGTCGCGGCACACGAAAGCTGGAAGCCGAGGTCGCACGCCCAGCCCGGCGCCACGGCCAGCAGCACCAGGGCGCCGGCCGCCAGGGCCTGCACCGGATCGAGCGCGCGGCCGCGCAGCCGCGCGACCGCGCCGAGCGTCTCCCCCGCGGCGGCACGCATGAGCGAGGGCAGCGGCCCCGCGATGCCGGCGTAGAGCGCGGCGCACAGCGCGCCGGCCAGCGCCCGCACCCGCACGCCGCCGCCGAGTGCCGCGGCCAGTCCGCGCGCCACGGCGGCGAGCCACGTCACGTGCAGCCCGGAGAGCGCGAGCAGGTGGATGAGTCCCGCGGCCCTGAGGTCGGCGTTCAGGTCGCTCGAGAGTCCCGAGCGGTCTCCGAGCACGAGCGGGACGACCAGCTCGCGCGCTTCCGGCGAGAGGCTGGCATCGAGCCGGCGCTCGATCGCCCGCCGCCAGCGCGCCACCGTCAGACCCGGCCAGGCGCCCGCTCCACCCTCCGGCAACGCGATCGCGGTGAACGCACGGCCGGTCGCAGCGAGCCCCGCGGCGTCGGCCGCCGCGCGCGCGTCGAAGCCGCCCGGGTTGCGCGGAGGAGGCGGCAGCTCGAGGCGCGCCAGCGCCCGCACGCGGTCGCCCCACTCGACGGTCGAGCCCTCGGGGAGCCGCAGCCGCACGCGCGTGCCGGTGACGAGCGGGGGGCGCGCGCGTTCCACCGCGAGCACGCCGGTCGGCTCCCCCGACTCGCGCGGCGGCGGGCCAGCGACGCGACCCTCGATCCGCCACGGTGTCCCGTCCGCTTCGATGGCGGCGCGCTGGCACGACAACAGCGCGCCATGCCCGGCGCCGCGCGCGGCCCCGGCGAGCACCAGCGCCACGAGCAGCGCGACCGTGCCGGTGCGGTCGGGGGCGCGCACGGCGAGCGCCGCGAACAGCACGGCGGCCGCCAGCGCGGCGAGCGCGCCCGGCACGCCGAGCCCGCCGCCGAGCACGATCCCGGCCCATGCCGCGAGCGCCATCGCCACCGCGCACCTTCCGCCCATGCCGGGGGCAGGGCGGAAGAGCCGTGCCAGCCGCGCCCGCGCTCGCGGCCGCGCTACCGCGTCACATCGAGCGAAGGGGCCCGTCCACGCCGTGGACGGGCCCCGCTCCGCCGTGGGCAGCTGCTAGCGCGTCCCGCCGGCCGCTGCCTGCGCGGTCTGGAGCTCGGTGAAGTACTCCTCGCCGGTGCGCGTCGAGGCGCTCACGTAGTAGGCGGTGCGTCCCTTCGCGTCGAACAGCGTGGTGGGGAACAGCGCCGCGCCCACCACGCCGCCCGGCGCCCTCATCGCGGTCATCGGGTAGCGTCGCCACGCGCCCTCGGGCGTGCGCACGTGGAGCCACATCTCGGACAGCTCGGACTCCCGCACGCCGTCGAGCGGTGCCGACAGGAGGGTCGGCCGGTCGAGCGGGACGCGCGGGGTCGGGAGCAGCGCGGCGAGGCGCGGCTGCGGCACCGCCAGCCCGAACCCGAAGGTGGCGAAGCGCTGGTTCCCGCCCGGCAGGTCGATGACCTGGACCGGCGCCTCCTCGCCGCGCCAGCTCACCCGGATGCTGTGGGGGCCGCGCGGCAGGTCGAGGCGGAGCGGTGTCACGCCGCGCGGCTCGCCGTCCACCCACACCGCCGCGCCGGTGAGCGGCTGCGTGCTCACCTCGTCCGAGACCGTGGCGCGCACCTCCAGCAACCCGGTCGCCGGCGAGCTGACCGGCTGCGCCAGCACCCCGGCGGTCTGGTTCACGCGCACCTCGACGGCGCGCTCCCACGGCGGCACCCCGTCGGCCGAGAACCGCACGACGTGGATGCCGGGCTGGAGGCTGTCCACGGCGAGCGGTGCGAAACCTCGCGCCACGCCGTCCACCTCCACCGCGATCGGACCACTGCTCTCGACCGCGCCGACCTGGATGGAGCCCCACAGCACGGCGTCGAGGACGAGCCGGTCGCCGCGGTCGCCGCGCACGTCGTAGACCGCGCCGCCCAGGCCCGAGATCGAGAGCCCGACCTGGTGGGGGCCGGGCTCGAGCTCGATGGTGGCGGGAGTGCGCTGCGCGCGGTCCGCTCCGTCCACCGCGATCCACGCTCCGGACGGCCTGCTGTTCACCATCACCTCGTAGCGCGCGGGACCCAGACCCAGCCCGCGCAGCGCGAGCGCGAGCGCTCCGCTCCTCCCCCGGGCACGCGGCTGGTCGAGGCTCCCCACCAGCCAGCCGCCGGCGAACAGCGCCGCCACCAGCACGAGCCAGACCCACGGCCGCTTCCACAGCGCGACCGTCTCGCGCTCGCGCGCCACCTCGGCCTCCACCGGCCAGGGGCGGCGCGGCGCCGGTCGCACGCGAGACGCGGAAGGCGCGGGCGCGTCGCCCGCGGGCTCCGCCACAGGCGCAGCGCTCTCATCCATCTCGGACTCCGACACGATCTCGGGCCCGGCCCACGCGGAGGTCTCCGCCGGCGGCGCGAACTCGTGCGCCTCAATGCCGAGCGCGAGGACCTCCTCCTCGGGCAGATCGGGCCTGCGGGGCGCCCCGGGCGCTTCCGGTGGCGGGATCAGGTCGGGCACCCCGGCCACGTCGTGCGCGATGGGCTCGTGGTCGCCGATCGGCGCGGCGCTCTCGACGACTGCGGGCGGAGTGCTTTCGACAGTCGCGAGCGCGCGGGTCTCCTCGGCGACCGTCGACCCGCACTCGACCTCGGGCGGCGCGGGCGCCGCAGCCTCGGCCGGAACCCCGGCCTCGCGCGCGACCGGCTGCTCTTCTTCCGCGGGCCGCACCTCGACGCGCGGGCGCTTCGGGGCGAGGCGCTCCATCCAGCTGCGGAAGCGCCACGGCCGGCGCCGGCGTCCGTGTCCCTGCGCGCTCTCGGACACCGCCGCCGCGCCGCTCTCCGGCACGGGCTCGAAGCGCTCGCGCGGCGGCTCGGGGTCGGCAGGGTCACTCGCCGCGGCCTGAGAGCCCGGCCACGATGCCGTCGCGGACGCGATGCGTTCGGCACCGTCCGCGCCGGTCACGCTCCACGACGCCTCGACCTCGAGCGGCTGCGACGCCGGCACGGCGAAGGCCTGCGCCTCGCGCCCTTCTGCATCCCGCACCGCGATCCACACGGGCTCGAGCGCGCACCCGTCCACCGCGACCCGCACCGCGCCGGCGCCGGTCCAGCCCAACCCCACGCGCTCGCCGTCGTCCACGAACGCCAGCGCGCAGGGCGGCGGACCTTCGGGATCCGCCCACAGCTCGGCCTGGTAGAAGAGCAGGCCGGAAAGAGCGTGGTGAAGCAGCCGCGGGATGCCGGGGTCCACAGCGAGCTTAGCCGGAGCCGTGCGCGCGGTCTCGTCCGCGACACCGACGAGCTCGTGCAGCCAGCCTTCGACCTCGGCGAGGGTGAACCCGCGGGGCGAGCCGAGGAGGAGGAACTCGAGACCCGAACCCTGGACCCGGGCGGCCAGAACCTCACCGCTCGAGCGGGCCGAAACGGACCAGCGGCGTGTCGAGGTCGCGACCTGACTCATGGGCTCTCCTTCCCTGGCTCTCGCCCTGCAGCATCGGGGCGGCGCGCGCGCCGCGCCGCAAGCTAGCCAAGGCTCATGCAAGTGTCAACGTGTGACGGAGTTGTGGCCCGGTCCTTGCAGCTCCGGCACGCCCGGCCAGGCCCGCATCGAGCGGGCAGCGCTTGTGGCCGGCCCGGGCATCGCAGAGTGCATGAACCGGGTTGCATCTTGTGTGCCGGGCGGGTAGGTTCGCCCGGTTCGCCGCTCGCACCACGCCTGAGAGACCCTACCGACAGGAGCAGGGACACGATGCCGGTTCGCGCCTCGATCATGGCGGCGGTGGCCATCGCCGCGCTCATCTCCGTGCCCCGAGTCGGCTTCGGGATGGACGGCTCACCCCCGGTTATCCCCGCCGTGGCCGATTCGAGCCGGGCGACCGCGTCCACGCCGGTCCAGGAGGTGCGAGCCGCCTACGAGTCTGCCTGGGCCCAGCGGCAAGCCGGCGACCCGGCCACCGCGCTCCGGACCACCGAGTCTGCCCTCGCCCAGGTGCAAACCGCACTGGCCGCGAACCCGGACGCCACCACGCGCGCCGAGCTGGTGGACCTCCGCTCCAGGCTCTCGGGGCTGCGCGAGGTCACCGCCCGGGAGCTCCGGAACGTCCGCGTCGAACCCGGCAACGAGGCCGACGAGAACGTGCTGAACGCGCCGGCCATCGACGCCATCCAGCCGCAGATGAACGCCGACGTCTCCCGCTGGATCGACTTCTTCACCGGCGCCGGCCGCTCCACCTTCGAGCGCTGGCTCAAGCGCTCGGGCCGCTACATGGAGCTGTTCCGTTCGGTGCTCCAGCGCGAGGGCCTGCCTCCCGACCTGGTGCACCTGGTATTCGTGGAGAGCGGCTTCAACCTGCACGCGCGCTCGGTCGCGGCGGCGGTCGGCCCGTGGCAGTTCGTGCGCGGCACCGCGAAGCTGTTCGGCCTCACCGTGGACGCGTGGGTGGACGAGCGCAAGGACCCCGAGAAGGCCACGGTCGCCGCGGCGCGCTACCTCAAGCACCTCTACTCCATCTTCGGCGACTGGCCGCTGGCGCTGGCCTCGTACAACGCCGGCGAGGGCACGGTCCTGCGCGCCATCAAGGCGCAGGGCACCACGAACTACTGGGACCTCAGGCTGCCGCGCCAGACCGAGGACTACGTGCCGCAGTTCATGGCCGCGCTCGTCATCACTCGCGACCCGGGCAAGTACGGCTTCGACGCGGTCGAGCTGGACGACCCGATGGCGTTCGACGAGATCGCGCTCAAGGGCGCGGTGGACCTGCGCGCCATCGCCAGGCTCGCCGACTGCTCGGTCGAGGAGCTCAAGCAACTGAACCCGGCCGTGCTGCGCAGCGCGGCACGCGGGCGCGAGGGCATCACCACGCTGCGCGTGCCGTCCAGCAAGGGCGAGATCCTGCTCCAGCGACTCCAGGGCGGCGCCGAGCTGCCGGCGGTGAACCTCACGCTCAAGCACAAGGTCCACCGCGGCGAGACGCTCCAGGGCCTCGCCAACCAGTACGGCGTGAGCGCGAAGGAGCTGGCGCGCATCAACGGCATCGGCAAGAAGCGCCCGCTCCAGCGCGGCATGGTGCTCACCGTGCCGGCATCGCTCCGCGCGCCCCGACCCGAGATCCTCGACCAGCAGGACCCGCGCGCCTCGACCGCCTACGTGCCGCAGCGCAACCTCGGCCTGCCGGCCACGCTGTCGGGCCGCTCGACCGCGGACGGCCGCAGCACGGTGACCGTGAAGAAGGGTGAGACCCTCGCCATGATCGCCGAGCAGAACGGCGTGACGGTCGCGGACCTGATGAAGTGGAACCGCCTCAAGAGCACGCACGTGCGGCGCGGCGCGCGGCTCAAGATCCGCACCGGCGACGCCGCGGTCTCCGACAGCGCGGGCTCGGTCTCCGACGCCGAGCAGATCGCGGCGCTCAAGGCGCCAATGTCGCGCCGCGGCAAGCCGTCCGTCCACCGCGGCGGCGGCCCGGCCGCTCCGCACACCGTCATCGTCGTCAAGTCGGGCGAGACCCTCAGCTCGATCGCGCGCCGCCACGGCGTGAGCCTGATCGCGCTCAAGCGCGCGAACGACCTGCGCTCGAGCGCCATCCGCGCCGGGCAGCGCCTGAGGATCCCCGCGAGCTGAAGCCGGAGCGAAGCGCGAGAGGCCGGGGTCGGCATTCCGATCCCGGCCTCTCGCGTCACACGGGCGGGCGCCCCGTCAGTGCATGGACTCTGGCCCGTCCACCACGCCACCCGCCGGCACGTCGCCGGTGAAGTCCCGTTCGACCACCCCCGCGCCGATCCGCACGTTGCGCCCGAGCGTGATGCCCTCGGGGAGCCGCGCACCCTTCCCCACCACCAGCAGCCCGCTCGAGAGGTGGTCGGGACACGCGCGGTTCGGGGTCGTGTCGTCGCCGTGCCCGACGCGCGCGCCGTCGCCCACCCGCACCTGCTTGTCCACGATGGCGTGGTCGAGCGCCGCGCCACGCCCCACGTGGGTGTCGTGCATGACGATGCTGTCCCGCACCGCCGCCCCGCGCGCCACCGTGACCCCCGGGAACAGCACCGAGCGCGTCACCTCGCCCGCCACGCTGCAGCCGTTCGCGATCATGCTTCGCTCCACCCGGCTGCCGGGCTCGAAGCGCACCGGCGGCCGGTCGGCGCTCTGGGTGTGGATGATCCAGTCCGGGTCGGAGAGGTCGAGCGGAGGCGGGTCGGAGAGGAACGCCAGGTTCGCCTGGTAGTACGAGTCGAGCGTCCCGACGTCCTGCCAGTAGCGGTTGAAGCGGTAGGCGTAGACGCGCTCGCCGCGGGCCACCAGGCGCGGCAGGATGTCTTTGCCGAAGTCGTGCCCCGAGTCGAGCAGCTCGGCGTCCTCGGCGAGCCAGCGGATCAGCGAGTCGCGGTCGAACAGGTACACGCCCATCGAAGCGAGTC
This sequence comes from uncultured bacterium, assembly GCA_964359105.1. GTDB lineage: Bacteria > Eisenbacteria > RBG-16-71-46 > RBG-16-71-46 > RBG-16-71-46 > JACRPT01. The sequence continues at coordinate 829 of CAYHRW010000013.1, read as the reverse complement.
GTGACTCCGCCTGCCGCGGCTTCTCCTTGAAGCCGGTGACGCGCCCGCCGGCTTCGGTCTCGAGGATCCCGAACGAGCTGACGTCGCGCTCCGGCACCTCGGTCACCGCGACCGTGGCCGCCGCGCCGTTCGCCACGTGGAAGGCGTAGAGCACGTTGTAGTCCATGGTGTAGACGTGGTCGCCCGACAGGACCAGCACCTGCTCGATGCGCCGGCTCCGCAGGTGGATCAGGTTCTGGTAGATCGCGTCCGCGGTGCCCTGGTACCAGTCGCTCTGGAGCGACCCCAGCGAGGGCGGCAGGATCTGCACGCCGCCGCGCGAGCGGTCGAGGTCCCACGGCCGTCCGGTGCCGATGTGCTGGTTGAGCGAGGTCGGACGGTACTGGGTGAGCACGCCGATGTCGTAGATGCCGGAGTTCACGCAGTTCGAGAGCGTGAGATCGATGATGCGGTACTTGCCGCCGAACGGCACCGCCGGCTTGGCTCGCCGCTCGGAGAGCAGGCACAGCCTGCTGCCCAGCCCGCCGGCGAGGATGAACGCGTAGCGCGCCATGCTCACACCACGTCCTGGTACCAGGTGCGGCTGCCGATCATGGCGCCGGCCGGCACCTCGTCCGGGACCTCGGGCGGCCGTGCGCTGATGCCGATGATGGCGCCGCGTCCCACCCGCCCGCCGTCGGGGATCTGCGCGTCCTTGCCGACCAGCGTGAGGCCGTCGAGCCACGCCAGATCGGCGCGGCGCGGCGGCGCGCCGCGGCCCACCACCCCGCCTGCGCCGCTACGCGCGTGCTTGTCCACGATCGCGTGGCGCACCTGGGCGCCGCGCCCC
>CAYHRW010000012.1:0-21270 GCA_964359105.1 uncultured bacterium | reverse complement strand
GGAGCGGCCGCGCGCGCGCCGGCCGCGAGGGACAGGTTCAGCAGGAGCAGCGCGAGGGCCGCGCCCGGGAGCCGGCGCCGGCGGCTCGCGCCGGTCGCCGCAGGATGCGCGACCCGGACCGTCCCGCTCCCGAGGCGCGCGCGGAAGGGCGAAGGCGTGCGGAGTGACGGTCCCTGCTCGATGCCCATGGATGCCGCAGTCCCTTGACAGTGCCGGAGGGCGGACCCTAACGTGACCCGATTCGCACCCGTTATCGGCCTGCCGCCGCAGCCACTTGAGCGGGTTTCGCCGGTCGGGGCGCGCCGCCGCAGCCGCTCGCGCGGGTCTCGTGCGCCCCGGGCGCCGCCCGCCGCGGCCGGAACCCCTTGCACGGAGAACCCGATGAGCACCGCCCCCCTGGCCGGTACCAGCCCCTGGATCCGCATCGCCGACGCCCGCGACCACCTGGGCGAGACGGTCGAGGTGCGTGGCTGGGTGACGCACCATCGCTCGAGCGGCAAGGTCCAGTTCCTGGTGCTGCGCGACGGCTCGGGGGCGATGCAGTGCGTGGCCGGGCTGAAGGACGTGAGCGCGGAAGACTGGGATGCCGCGGCGCGGCTCACTCAGGAGTCCTCGGTTATCGTGCGCGGCACGCTGCGTGCCGACGCCCGTTCTCCGGGCGGCGTGGAGATGGGACTCCAGGCGGTGGAGATCGTGGCCCTGGCCGAGCCCTACCCGATCTCGCCCAAGGAGCACGGCACCGACTTCCTGATGGACCACCGCCACCTGTGGCTGCGCTCCGCGCGCCAGCAGGCCATCCTCCGCATCCGCGCCGAGGTGGTGAAGGCGTTCCGCGACTTCATGGACCGCGAGGACTTCCTGCTGGTGGACTCGCCCATCTTCACGCCCAGCGCCTGCGAGGGCACGAGCACGCTGTTCGAGACCACGTACTTCGACCAGAAGGTCTACCTCACGCAGAGCGGGCAGCTCTACCAGGAGGCCGCGGCCCTGGCGTTCGGCCGCACCTACTGCTTCGGGCCCGCGTTCCGCGCCGAGAAGAGCAAGACGCGCCGCCACCTCATCGAGTTCTGGATGATGGAGCCGGAATGGGCCTTCGCCACGCTCGACGACGTCATCGCGCTCCAGGAGCGGCTGCTGGTCTACACCGTGGGCCGGGTGCTCGAGTCACGGGCCGAGCAACTCAGGTCGCTCGAGCGCGACACGACGAAGCTCGAGAAGGTGAAGGCGCCGTTCGCGCGCATCCACTACAACGAGGCGGTGGATCGGCTGCGCGCCGCGGGACTGTCGTTCGAGTGGGGGAACGATCTCGGCGGCACCGACGAGACCGTGCTTTCGGGCCAGTTCGAGACGCCGTTGTTCGTCACCAACTACCCGGCGGCGGTCAAGGCCTTCTACATGGAGCCCGACCCGGCGGACGAGCGCCTGTCCCTCTCGTGCGACTGCCTGGCGCCCGAGGGCTACGGCGAGATCATCGGCGGCGGCCAGCGCATGGCCTCGCTCGAGCTGCTGAACCGGCGCATCGCCGAGCACGGCCTGCCTCAGGAGGCCTTCGAGTGGTACAAGGACCTGCGCCGCTACGGCAGCGCGCCGCACGCCGGCTTCGGCATCGGCGTCGAGCGCACGCTGGCCTGGATCGCGGGCCTCGATCACGTGCGCGAGACCATCCCGTTCCCGCGGATGCTCTACCGGCTGCACCCCTGAGCGGGGCCGCTCACCTGGCGCGGCGCAGCACCACCAGGGCATTCTCTCCCGACGGCTCGTCCACCACGGTGCGGGGCGTGTAGCGGGCCAGCAGCGAGTCACGCTCGGCCTCCGTGCGGAACGGCGCGCCGGCGCCGGCGAACGCGGTGCCGTGCTCCAGCATGCCACGGCGCACCACCAGCCAGTCGGGACGCTCCGATTCCGCGACGTCCGCGTACCAGCCGGCGCCGCGCAGGCGGCGGCGCGCGACCGCGGGTGAGACCAGTCCGATCTCGTCCACGACCACGAGCGGAGCCGCGTAGCCCACCATCCCGATGGGCTCGAGCATCACCTTCTCGCCGGCGCGGGCGTGGGCGGCGAGCCAGTCGCCGGCCCGCGCGAATCCGAAATACTCGTTCTGCGCGCGGCCCAGGTAGAGCGTGCGGGCGGCGAACCAGGCGGTCAGCACGTAGAGCGCGGCGGCAGCGTAGACGCCGCGGCCCCGCACCAGCGCGGGCAGGCCGACCGCGGCGAGCGCGGCGATCCCGCCAAGCGGCACCGCCAGGTACCACCAGAAGTAAGCCACCCCCAGGGTGGCGTAGCCCAGCCACACCACGAGCGCCGCCGCCACGGTGAGCGCGAGTGGGCTCCGTCGTTCGCGCCACAGCTCGGGAACTCCGGCGACCAGCGCCGGCGCGACGAGGACCGCGAGCGGGAAGAGGTGGACGCCCTCGGTCGAGATCGGACTCGAGGCCGGCAGGATGGGCAGCAGCCAGTCCCACCAGGATCGCCCGCCCCAGGGCCCCGGCGTGCCATAGAGCGCGGACTTGGCCAGCACGCTCTGCGGCACCGGCGACCCGAAGTAGAAGGCCAGCGCGGTGAGGCCAGCGGCGACCAGCACGGCGGCCACGATGCGCTCGCGCCGGCGCGCGCCGAGCCCGAGCACGAGCGCCGCGGCCATTCCCTCGGGCCGCCACAGCGCGAGCATGCCGAGCACCGGCCCCCCCAGCGCGCTGCCGCGACCCGTGAGTGCGGCGGAGAGCGCGACGAGGCAGAACATGGTGCCGTTCTCGAGCCCCGAGGCGGACACCACCGCGAAGAAGGGCCAGGCCGCGAAGAAGAGCGTGAAGCACCAGGCGGCGGCACGCGCTTCGGCGGACGCGCGGCGCGCGAGCATCGTGCCCACGAGCAGCATGGTCAGCGCATCCGCCGCGAGGCTCGTCCAGCGCGCCCAGGCGACCGGATCGCGGGTGAGCACGTATCCGAGCGCACTCCACAGCGTCCAGGGCGGGGATGAGAAACCCATGACGTGCGCGTCGGGGTTGTAGACGAGGCCGTGCCCGACGGCGAGGTTCCGCGCGTACCGGAACGTGATGTAGGCGTCCTCGGAAGCGAGCGGCAGGAGCATCCAGGCGAAGAGCCGTGACGCGATCAGCAGGAGGAGCGGGAGCAGGAACGGTCCGTGCGGGTCGAACAGCTCGCGCGGCACGGGGAAGAGCGGCGGGGAGGGCGGCGCCGGGGAACGTCTCCGCGGATCGCGCTCGCGGGGCGCCGGGCGGACGGCGCAGGACGGGCTCATGGCGGGGCGCGCCGGGCCGTGGTACGCCGCGGGCCACCCTGGGGTGGCCCGTACGTCACGGGGGAGTGGACGTTCAGCCGGCACGTCGCGCGCACGTCGTGCCCACGGGCTTCGACAGAACGACTCCGATCTCGGCGGCCAGCCCCGGCCTCCGCCCCCCGTGAGGGCCTGCCCGGCCCGTGCACGGACGGCGGCGGGGAAGGTAGGGGAGTCCGTCATCGCCCCAGCGAGAGGCAGTCGGCAGCACACGCGGTTTCAGCGATGTGAACTTCGCCTGGATGCGTACGTGCGCGTCCGCGGGGACTCCCCAGAAAGTCAGGTCGTAGCGCCGCACGCACTGCGCGGCGCGGGAGGGAGTCTAGACGCGGCGCCGGGACGTTGCAAGGTCCGGATGGTCCCGGCGGGCGTCCGCGGTCGGGGAACGGGGAACACGGAGGTGCGCGCGCTGGCCCCCGGGGCGCCCGAGGCGAGGCGCGACTTCTTCCGATCCCCCCGGGCCCGGAGCCGCGGTCGCGCCCGGAGGCGCCAGACTCTTGACACACCCGCCAGCGCTCTCTAGTGTGCCCGCCTGTTTTGTCTGCCGCGGGCGGGGCCCCGGGACGCCGGTTTCGGAGAATGCGGGACGACATTGTTTGACAAGCCGCTCACGCGCTTCTTACACTCGTCGCACTTCGGCATCCGGGGTGCAGGCCGGTGGCTGCGCGACCGGCCTATCCTTCCACTGCTCATGGCGGTGCAGGTCCTCGGCGGCTGCTCCCCACAGCCACGCTCCGGACCGGTGGAAGACTCCCTGACCAGCGGGCGTATCACGGTCGTCAGTGCCCCGGAAGCAATCGGTCTGATCGCCCGCGAGCGGGACGCCTTCCAGGCGCTCTACCCCCGGGCGAGCATCACGATCCGGCCGGGCACGTCGCGGGAGGCCGTTCGGGCGCTGTTCGCGGCGGAGTGCGACCTGGCCGTCATCACGCGCGAGCTGGCGCAGGAAGAGCGCGAGGCCGCGATCCGGGGTCAGTTGGAGCTGGGAGGTTATCGGTTCGCGCTGGACGCCTTGCTCGTGGTGGTCCACGTGTCGAACCCGGTGGAGAACTTGTCGGTGCCTCAGCTGCGCGCGGTGTATGCAGGGGAGGTCGGGACATGGTCGGCGCTGGCGGGACGTGGCGGACCCATCCGTCCGGTGGCGCAGCCGGCGACGTGCGACGTCACGGACTTCTTCGTCCAGCAGGTGATGGGAGGCGAGCCCATCCGCGCCCGGGTCTACACGGAGGACTCGGACTCGGGCGTCGTGGCTCGCGTGATGCAGGACCCTGATGCGATCGGCTACGTGACACTGTCGGCGGCGGACCGGGGCGCGAAGGTCCTGAACGTCGCGTCGCTCACCGGCCTGCCGTATCGGAAGCCGGACCTGGAGTCGGTGTACCGGGGCCAATACCCGATGACGCGGTCCTTCAACTTCTACGAGAGGGCTTCCGGGCCGCGGCTCGCGGCCGGGTTCATCACCTTCGTGACGAGCCGCGACGGGCAGCAGCTGGTGCACGAGCGCGGCCTTGTGCCCACCACGGTGCCGGTGCGCTTCGTGAGACGCTCCCCGATGCTGGGGAGCCACTGACAAGGAGATCCGGGCGAGACGCCATGAGAACCCCCAAGACCACGAGACCGAGCCTCTGGATGGCGGCTGCCGTGCTCTGCCTTGCGTCGCTGGCGTCGCCCGGCGCGGCCGGCGCCGACCAACTCAGGGACGCCAGGGCCGCCCTGCAGCAGGGACGGCTGGACGACGCGACCAGGCTGTTCGAGAAGGCGGCGGGGCAGGGGCTCGCCGAGGGACGCGCCGGCGTGGGCCTGGTATGGCTCAAGCGGCACCAGTACGCGAAGGCGACCGAGGCCTTCGAGCTGTCGCTCAGGATGGACCCGGCCCTCGCGCTGGGCTTCTACGGAACGGGCGAGGTGTTGCGCCAGCAGGACAAGTGCGGCGAGGCGGTGAAGCCGCTGCAGCGCGCCGTGGAGCTGGACCGCAAGTTCCCCGAGGCGCAGCTGAGCCTCGCCGACTGCCTGACCCGGCTCGGGCGCTACGACGAGGCGATCGCGTCCGCCAACCGCGGGCTGGGGTGGGGGAGCCGGTGGCGGCCGAAGTTCCTGATCGCGCTCGGCAACATCTCGGCGGCGCGCGATTCGCTGCGCGACGCGAGCATCTGGTACACGACCGCCGTGCAGGAGTCGCCGGAGGACCCGGCCACGCATCGCGCTCTGGGTGACTTCTACGTGAAGCGCGGGACCTTCGAGCTGGCCTACCCCGAGTACCAGGCCGCGGTGGCGCGCGACACCAGCGACGTGGGGCTGCACTTCGCGCTCGGCCAGGCGCTCTTCTACGGCCAGCGCTACAACCACGCGCTCGAGGAGTACCGCTGGGTGGTCGCCAACGACCCGGAGTTTCCGGCGGGACAGCTCGCGCTCGGCGACCTGCTCTACCGCTCCGGGAAGGCGGACCCGCGGCGCTATGCCGAGGCGCGCGAGCCGCTCGAGAAGTACGTCCTGCTCAACCCCGACGACCCGAAGGGCTGGAGCGTGCTCGGCCGCACCCTGTACTTCCTCGGCCAGAAGGACCAGGCGCTGGAAGCCATGGACAAGGCCGAGAGGCTGGGGGACAGGACCAAGGAGCTCTTCACGGTCCGCGCGCGACTCCACGTCGAGCGGCGGGAGTTCGACGCGGCCTCGGCCGACTACGTCCGGGGCGGCAGCGAGATGGCGCCCGAGGACATGCTGCGCATGGCGCAGATGATGGTGTTCCAGAAGAACACGGCGAAGGCAGAGTCCCTCTACCAGGCGATCGTGGGCCTGGACTCGACCTCCCGCTCGGCCCTGTTCGCCCTGGGGGAGCTGGGCAAGCTGCGCTTCCGGGCGGCCGCGCAGGCCCGGGACACGCTGGAGTACGCGAACGCCGTGGCGCTGTTCCAGCGGCGAATCGCGCTTGACCCGAACAGCGACGAGGCTTACTACTACATCGGTTTGTCGTACAAGGAGATGAAGCAGTACCCGGCGGCGCTGGAGGCGCTGCGGCAGGCAGCGGCCCTCGCGGACGGGCGGGCCGACCGGCATTTCTGGCTCGGTATCATGTATCAGCAGCTCGACTCGCTGCCGCAGGCTCGCGGCGAGTTCGAGCGAGCCGTGGAGCTCGACACGACGTGCGGTGCCAACAAGGCGCTGGCGCTGCGCTCGCTGGGCTATTTCCGCCTGATCGGCAAGGATCATCCGGAGGCGACGCGGCTGCTCGAGCTGTCCACCCAGTGCAACGACAAGGATGTGCAGGCCTGGGTGTGGCTGGCGCAGGCATGGCAGAACTCCGGGAGCCGCGCGAAGGCGATCGAGAACTACAAGCGGGTGCTCGCACTCGACTCGAAGAACCAGGAAGCCCTGAAGGGACTCAAGAGCCTCGAGGTCGGGGCCAAGCAGGGAGGAGCTCCATGAAGCAGCGCCAGGTGGGGAGCATCGCCGTCCTCGCGCCCCGGGGCTACCTGACCGGAGGCGACGAGACCGAGGAGCTGGAGAAGGCGATCAAGACGCTGAGCGAGGCGGGAAACAAGCACCTGGTCATCAACCTGGGCGAGACGCAACACCTGAATTCGACCGCCCTGGGCGTGCTGATCTCGGCGCACTCGAATTACGTGCGGCGCGGCGGCCAGATGAAGCTCTGCTGCGTGGACAAGCGCATCGAGAACATCTTCGTGATCACCAAGCTGTCGCTGGTCTTCGACGTCTACCCGTCGGAGGAGCAGGCGATCGCGAGCTTCGCCGAGAAGGAGTCCGTCTAGCCCGCCGGCCGGACGGGTCGGAGGTGCCATCGTGGGCGTACGCCGCAAGCAGGTCCGAAGCATCGTGGTGCTGTTCCCGAAAGGCAGCTTCTTCGGGGACACCGAGACCGACGAGCTGCACAAGGCGATCATGGACGAGGCGGCGGCCGGCAACACGCGGCTCGTCCTGAACCTGGCGGAATGCCAGGCGTTGAACTCGATCGCCATCGGCGTGCTCATGCGGGGCTACGCGAACTACCGGGGCCGCGGAGGCGAGATCAAGCTCTGCGGCCTGGGCAAGCGGATCAAGGACCTGTTCACCATGACGAAGCTGATCATGGTGTTCGATCACCACGAGACCGAGGACGAGGCCCTCGCGGCGTTCGCGGTCGGTGTGGAGTGACTCCGGCGGACCGGGCCGGAGCCGAAGTCGCGGAGGCAACACACGGTCCGGCGCGTCTCCCACGGAGTCGCGGCGGGGCGGGCAGCGCGAAGGCAGTCTGCCCGGCACTTGAACCACCGGGACCAGGGCGTCCACCGGCGCCCGGACCGGCCACCAGGAGGAAGGAACTCGAATGAGCCGTTTCATCGTCCCACTGGGTTTCATCGGAGCACTGGCCATCTCGATTGCCCTGTGGTGGAACCTGCCGCAGCTGGGTGAAGTGGGTGACCAGATGAAGAAGGGCGGCCCGCTGGTCGCCATGCTCATCCTGCTCACCATCCTCGAGACCGCCTTCATCATCGAGCGCATCTTGAGTCTGCGGAAGGCTCAGGGGCGGGGCTCGCTTCCCGACTTCCTGAACAACGTGCGCAAGCGGCTGCACACCGGCGACGTGGACGGTGCCGTCAAGCTGTGCGCCCAGCAGCGCGGCTCGGCGGCGAACGTCATCCGGGCCGGGCTCGAGCGCTACCAGCAGACGCGCGCCGAGGGTGCGAACAAGGAGAAGATCGTCGCCGAGACCCAGGCCGCGATCCAGGAGGCCAACGGCCTCGAGGTGCCGCTGCTCGAGCGGAACCTGATCGCGCTCTCCACCATCGCGTCGATCGCCACCATGGTCGGGCTGCTCGGGACGGTGATCGGCATGATCCGCTCGTTCGCGGCGCTCGGCCACACCGGCGCGGTCGACGCTTCCAAGCTCGCGATCGGCATCTCCGAGGCGCTCATCAACACCGCGGGCGGCCTCTTCATCGCGATCGCGGGCATTGTCGCGTACAACGTGTTCGTGACGCGCGTGGACAACTTCAACTACATGATGGACGAGGCGTCGTACGAGGCGGTGCAGCTGCTCGCATCGTCGGCGACCGACCGCAGATAAAGGAGCGCGTGGATGCTCAAGAAGAAACACCGCGTCGGCATCAGCATCGACATGACGCCGATGGTGGACGTCGCGTTCCTGCTGCTCATCTTCTTCATGGCGACGACGCAGTTCAAGCCGCCGGAGCGCGAGAAGATCACGCTGCCGGAGTCGAACTCTGAGGCGAAGGCCCCCGAGAGCGAGATCATCACGATCGCGGTCACGGCGCCACAGGCGAGCACCGGGGAGTCGAGGGTCAAGGTCCTGTACCGGAAGCGCGGCGAGCAGCTGGAGCAGCTCGTCGGCACGGCGAATCTCACGGTGGACCTGGCCGGCTGGCTCAAGGACGCCCGCACCAGCAACCCCAGCGCGCGCATCATCGTCAAGATGGACAAGGACGCGCAGTATGGCGTGATGGCGGACATGATGGACGCGCTGCAGACCGTCAACGCGCCGCGGTTCAACGTGATGACCGAGCTCGGCCAGAAGGGCGGGCTGTTCGGGAAGGGGAAAGCGAAATGACCCCGGCCCTCCGAGGAGGTGAGACTCCATGGGCACTGTAGACACCCCGCAGCCCAGAGCGGGCAAGAAGAAGGGCTTCGGCCGGCCGAAGCGGCGGGTGGGCATCCGCATCGACATGACGCCGATGGTGGACGTCGCCTTCCTGCTGCTGATCTTCTTCATGGTGACGACGGTCTTCCGGACGCCTCAGGCCCTGGAGATCAACCTGCCCCCGAGCAACCAGCAGACCGTGCCGGTGGGGATCTCCAAGGTGCTCGAGATCCGGGTGCTGCAGGACGACCGCGCGTACTGGCGGAACGCGGCCGATCCCTGGGCCCGCTCGAACGTGGAGGATCTCACCAAGGTCTTCTCGCGTTTCGCCGGGGACAAGGCCAAGATCGTGATCGTGAAGATCGACCGCAAGGCCAGGTTCAACGACATGGTGCACATCATCGACGAGCTCGATCTGGCGCAGCTGACCCGCTTCTCGCTCCAGACCCTCGAGGACAAGGACCGCACGGAGGTCGAGACGCTATGACCTCCCCGACCATCAGCCTGTTCGAGTTCATGCCCTACGGGGCGCCCGAGCTGAGGGAGGTCGCCCGCAAGTACATGATGCGGGCGATCGGGACGGCCTCGGCCGCGTGGATCGTCGTATTCCTGCTGTCGTTCGGGACGAGCGCGTTCCTGGCGCACCGGCCGAAGGAGACCAGCGTGATCGTGGTCCCCTACCGCGAGCTGGCCGCGCCTCCGCCGCTTTCGCGCAACGAGCCTCCGCCCCAGGTCAGGGTGCAGACGGACGTGGCCCCGCCGGCGGCCGCCGTGCCCGTGCCAGTGCCCGACGCCGAGGCACCGCCCGAGCAGACCATCCAGTCCCAGGAGGAGATCGCCCTGGCGACCCCGAGCATGAGCGAGTCGCAGGGCGACAACATCGTCGTCGCTCCGCCGACCGACGAGGATCTCCCGGAGTTCGGCGACTACGTCTACGTCGAGGAGCTTCCCGAGGCGATCACCAAGGTGAAGCCCCTGTACCCCGACCTCGCGCGGGAAGCGGGCGTGGACGGGACGGTCATGGTCCAGGCGCTGGTGGGCAAGGACGGCCGGGTCAAGGACACCAGGGTCGTCAAGTCCGTCCCGATGCTCGACGCCGCGGCGGTGACCGCCGTCAGGCAGTGGGTGTTCAAGCCGGCGCTCTCGAACAACAAGCCGGTCGCGGTGTGGGTGGCCGTGCCGGTGAAGTTCACGCTGCACTAACCGCAGGTCGCGGGGCGGGAGTCCTTCGTCCGTCGCGCCCGCGCCGCGGCGGCATCGCTGCCCCCGCGCCGGGGCGGGCATTCCCCGCGCCGGTCGCGGCCGGTTTGCCTTGCGCTCCGGGAGTTCCTACTCTGCCGCGGATCGACAGTCCCTCGTCCCCGGCCCCGGAGGTTCCCGATGAGCGTGATGGTCGAATCCGGAGGCGTGTCTGCGGGCGCGCCGTCGGCCCCTTCGCTCTGGCAGCGCACGGTCGCGGTGTTCGCGCGCCCGGGCAACGCGTGGAGCGGGCTGCACGAGCGTGGCCAGTGGTGGTTCCCGCTGCTGCTGGGCCTGGTCGTCACCATCTCCGGCTACGCCCTCACCTACGAGCGTGCCCAGGTCCCGACCATCCGGGAGCACATGGAGCGCCAGGTGGACTCGGGGGAGATGCCGCCCGAGGCGCTCGAACGCGTCGAGCGGCAGCTCTCGAGCCCGCTCATGAAGACGTTCAACATCGGCTCGCTGGTGATTGTGCTGCCACTGATGCTCGCCGTGACCGCGCTGCTGCCGTGGCTCGCCGCGGGGTTCATGCTGGGCCGCCCGTTCAGCTACCGGGACGCCTTCAGCGTGACCGCCTGGGCCGGGCTGGTCCGAATCCCCGCCGAGGTGCTGGTGTATGTGCTCGCCTGGGTCAACCAGACCATGACGGGGATCCACGTCGGCTTCGGCGTGCTGCTGCCCGCGGGCGATCCGCCGTCGAAGCTGCTGACGGGACTCGGGGTGTTCCTGGACTATGGCATCGGCCCGTTCTACGTCTGGTACCTGGCGCTGCTGATCCTGGGAACGGCGGCGCTCTCGGGAGCGCCCCGCAGGGCGGTCGCGTGGATCCTCTCGGGCCTCTACCTCGTGTTCGTGATCCTGTTCGCCGCGCTCGCCGCGATCTTCACTCCGGGCGCGTGAACGCTCGCGCGCGGTAGCCGCCGGGGCGATCCGGGGAAGGCGGAGGCGGCGCGTGCAACTTTTCACAGGCCACCTCGTAGAGACTCTCGCACGCCGGGGGGACCCCGCGTGCGCCACCGATGGAGGACATGCATGAGGAGGATGGGGCGAACGATCCCGGGGATGGCGCTCGTGCTGGCCGCGGGCCTCGTCCCCGCGACCGCCGGCGCCGAGCCGCTCACCGCGGATCGCGCGGTGCAGATGGCACTCGAGCGCAACTCCCAGGTCGTCGGGGCGAACGCGGGCGTGCTCGAGGCGAGGAGCGGGCTGTATGGGGCGTACGCCGGCCTGCTGCCCCGCGTGAGCGCGGACCTGACGCGCAGCCAGACGGTGGTCCGCAACCAGACCGGCGGCCGCAACATCGGCGGCGGCCTGACCAGCCCGATCTCGAGCGACTTCGAGCAGCACGGCACCACCCCGGGGCTGAGCGGATCGTGGGGGCTCCTGAACCTCTCCTCGCTGAGCGCGTGGTCCGCGGCGCGCAGCGGCCTGAAGGCGGCGCAGCAGCAGCGAGCGGCGACGCGCAACGACGTGGCGCTCAGCGCGCGGCGCCAGTTCTACGAGGTGGTGAAGGCCGTGCGCCTGGCCGCGGTGGCAGCGAACGCGCTGCAGCTGGCGCAGGACGACGAGCGGCGCGTGCACGCGCTGTTCGAGGTCGGCTCGGTGTCGCGCAGCGACGTGCTGAAGGCCCAGGTGCGCACCGCGCAGAGCGAGCTCGACTCGCTCACCGCGTCGCAGGCGGTGGTCGCGCAGCGCGTCGCCCTGTCCGGCCTCGTGGGCGTCGAGGAATCGCGCATGGGCGAGGTGGACACCCTGCTCACCTTCGAGCCCCACACCTACGACGAGGCGGCGCTGGTCGCGGAGGCGGGCAGGAGCCGCCCCGACCTGATGGCGGCGGAGGCCGAGCTGGCGGCGGCCCGGGCTTCTCTGCGAGGCGCGCGCTTCGCGCGGCTGCCGTACGTGACGGCCTCCGCGTCGTATCAGATCAACCCGAGATCGCGCTCGACCTCGACCATCCTGCCGCCCGGCATCCCGCCCCTGATCAACCCCGGGACCTCGTCCACGCGGAGCGAGACCGACCGGCTGTTCAGCGGCCAGATCGCGCTCAGCTGGGATGTGTTCGACGGGCTCGCCACCGATTCGCGGGTGGCCAGCGCCCGGGCCCGGCTGCTGCGCGCCCAGGACGCGCGTGACGTGCTGCGCCGCAACCTGGCGGCCGAGGTGCATGCGGCGCTGCTGGGCTACCAGGCCGGGCTGGTGCAGGACCGCGTGGCACGCCGCGCGCTCGAGTCGGCCGTCGAGAACGTCAAGCTGACGCAGCAGAAGTACAACGTGGGCTCCGCCACCATCCTAGAGCTGATCGACGCCCAGGTGCAGCTCCAGCGCGCGCAGAGCGACCAGGTCTCCGCACTCGCGGCGATCCGGGTGGCCGAGGCGACGCTGGACCGGGTGCGCGGACGGAGCGAGTGAGCCGGGAGGAAGGAGCGGGTCGCGCATGAAACGCAAGAAGTGGCTGTGGATCGGGATCGCGGCGGTGGTCGTCGTGCTGCTGGTGGTGGCGAACGTGGTGCGCTCCGCGCGCGGCCGAGTCGAGCCCGTGCAGTTCGCCCGCGTGCGGCTCGAGGACATCACCTCGCACGTGCGTGCCCCCGGCAAGATCGAGCCCAGGATCCAGGTCAAGATCAGCGCGGACATCGTGGGGAAGATCGTGCGGCTCGCGGTCAAGGAAGGCGACCAGGTGAAGAGCGGCGAACTCATGCTCCAGCTCGACGACACCCAGTACCGCGCGGCCTACGACCAGGCCCGCGCCACCGCCGCGAGCGCGCGCGCCCGGCTGCGGGAGGCCGAACACGCCCTCACGGTCGCCGAGGCGAACTACCGGCGCCAGCGCGCGCTCTACGACCAGAAGCTGCTCTCGCATGCCGAGTGGGATCAGGCCACGAACGTGGTGGAGTCGGCGCGGGTCGCGGCTCAGGCCGCCCGCGAGGAGGTGGCGCGGTCGGCGGCCGCGGTTTCCGGCGCAAAGGACCACCTGCAGAAGACCCGCTTCCTGGCGCCGTTCGACGGCGTGGTGAGCGCGCTCAACGTGGAGCAGGGTGAGATCGTCATCACCGGGACCATGAACAACCCCGGCACCGAGATCATGGCGGTCTCCGACCTCTCGCGCATGCTGGTCAAGGCCGACGTGGACGAGACCGACGTGGTGGAGATGAAGATCGGGCAGAAGGCGAAGATCACGGTGGACGCCATGCCCGACACCTCCTTCACCGGCACGGTGACCGAGATCGGCAACACGGCGAAGCGCTCGATCACGTCCTCGGTCGAGGGTCAGACCAACTTCGAGGTCAAGGTGGTGTTCGACGAGAACGTTCCGCAGGTGCGGCCCGGCATGACCGCCGACGTCGAGATCGCCACCGCGACCCACGAGCGCGCGTCCGGCGTGCCGATCCAGGCCGTGGTGGTCCGCACCCAGCGCGAGCTCGATCGCGTCGGCCGCAAGCCGGCGGCGCGGCCGAAGCGTGGCGCCGACCCGGTGGTGAGCGCCGAGGACGACACGGTGGGACGCAAGGACAAGGAGATCACCGGGCTGTTCGTGGTCAAGGAGGGGGTCGCGAAGTTCGTCCCGGTGCGCGCCGGCATCGCCAGCGAGACCGAGCTCGAGATCTTCGGCGACGTGAAGGTGGGCGACGTGGTGGTGGCCGGACCCTACAAGGCCCTGCGCGAGCTCAAGCCCGGCGCGAAGGTACGCCAGGAGACCGCGACCGGGGCGAAGAAGGGCAAGTGAGGAACCGATGCTGATCCACATCCGCGGCCTGCACCGCATCTACCAGGTGGGCGCCGAGCAGGTCCACGCTCTGAACGGCGTGGACCTGGACATCGACCGCAACGAGTACGTGGCGATCATGGGGCCGTCGGGCTCCGGCAAGTCCACGCTCATGAACATCATCGGCTGCCTCGACACACCGACCCGGGGCCAGTACCGGCTCAAGGACCAGGAGATCTCCTCGCTCTCCGACGACGAGCTGGCGCGCATCCGCAACCAGGAGATCGGGTTCGTGTTCCAGACCTTCAACCTGCTGCCGCGGGCCGACGCCCTTCACAACGTCGAGCTGCCGCTGGTCTACGCCGGCCTCAAGCACGAGGAGCGGCGGAAGCGCGCCCGCGAGGCGATCGACCTGGTAGGCCTCACCGACCGCATGAAGCACCGCCCCAACGAGCTTTCGGGCGGCGAGCGGCAGCGCGTGGCCATCGCGCGCGCGCTGGTCAACCGGCCCAGCATCATCCTGGCGGACGAGCCGACCGGGAACCTCGACAGCGTCACGGGGGAGGAGATCATGGCCGCCTTCGAGCGCATCTGGCAGCAGGGGAACACCGTGATCCTCGTCACCCACGAGGCCGACATCGCCCGCCACGCGCGGCGCGTGGTGCGGATGCGCGACGGGCACATCGAGAGCGACACGCCGCGCACCGCCGGGGCCGAAGCCGCCGCCGCGACATGAACCTCCGCGAGAGCGTCGGCATCGCGCTCGGCGCGATCCGCTCGAACAAGCTGCGGTCCTTCCTGACCCTGCTCGGGACCATCATCGGCGTGGGCTCGGTGATCGCGGTGCTCTCGTTCGTCGAGGGGCTCAACCGCTACGTCACCGACAAGCTGCTGAGCGCGGGCTCGAACGTGTTCGTGGTGGACAAGTGGGGCCTCATCACCAGCCAGGAGGCGTGGGAGGAGGCCCGCAAGCGGCCGGACATCACCCAGGACGACGCGGACGTCCTGGCCGCGCGCATGAAGCACGCCGCGCTCGTGGTGGCGCAGGACTTCACTCAGGCCCCGGTCCGCCACCGCAACCACGTCATGAGGGCGGTGGCGGTGCGCGGACGGGGCCCGGGCTACGAGATCATCGACGACCTCGCGATCGATCAGGGCCGCCACCTCACGCCCTTCGACGACCAGCACCGCCGCGCGGTCTGCGTCCTCGGCCCCGAGGTGTCCGAGGATCTCTTCCCCGGGCTGGACCCGATCGGGCGCAGCGTGCGCATCGGCCTCGACACCTACCAGGTCGTGGGCGTCACGCGGGCCAAGGGCAAGCTGCTGGGCCAGAGCCAGGACCGCTTCGCCACGATCCCCGCCCGCACCTTCCAGAAGTACCGGCGTGAGCGCGGCTCGATCGAGATCGCCGTGAAGACCGTGGACCAGGCGTCGCTCCCGCTGGCGCAGCAGGAGGCGCGCAACATCCTGCGCGGCCGCCGCCACCTCGGGCCCGGCCGGCCCGACGACTTCGCCATCACCACCTCGGACACCTGGCTCGACCTCTACCACAACCTCACCGGCGGCATCTTCGTCGTCACCATCGGCGTGGCCGCCATCTCGCTGGTGGTGGGCGGCATCGTCATCATGAACATCATGCTGGTCTCGGTGACCGAGCGCACCCGCGAGATCGGCGTCCGCAAGGCGCTGGGCGCGCGCCGGCGCGACATCCTCGCGCAGTTCCTGGCCGAGGCCACGACGCTCTCGGTCTCGGGCGGGCTGGTGGGCGTGGCGGGCGGGGTGGGCCTGGCGCTGCTCGCGGGCGCGGTGAGCCCGCTGCCCGCCGCGGTGAACGTGCCGGGCATCGTGCTCGGCATCCTGATGTCCTGCCTGGTGGGCATCTTCTTCGGCTCGTACCCGGCGTTCCGCGCCGCGCGGCTCGACCCGATCGAAGCCCTGCGCTGGGAGTGACCGTGAACTCCGGCCTGTTCGTCGAGACCTTCCGCATGGCCGCGCTCGCGCTGGTGGCGAACCGGCTGCGCTCGGTGCTCGCGCTGCTCGGCATCGTCATCGGCGTGGCCACCGTGATCGGCATGGTGTCGCTCATCAACGGCTTCCAGCGCTCGTTCCAGCAGAGCATCCAGTCGCTGGGGAGCAACACCATCTACATCCGCCGCATCCGGCCCGGCATCCGGTTCAGCCACGGCGTTCCCGACAGCCTCAAGCAGCGCAAGGCCTTCACCATGGCGGACGCCGAGGCGATCCTCGGGCAGTGCCCGGCGGTCAAGGCGATCTCGCCGTGGAAGTTCCCGTTCGACGACCTGCGCCTGGGATACCGCGAGAAGAAGACCAAGCTCACGTTCGTCTACGGCACCAACCAGGACCACCTGCTCACCCACGGCTACGAGCTGGAGCGCGGGCGCTTCTTCACCGAGCAGGAGGTCGAGCGCCGGGCGAACGTGGTGGTGATCGGCAGGGACACGCGCGACGCGATGTTCGGGAACCGCAATCCCATCGGCGAGACCGTGCACGTCGGCACCGTCCCGTTCACCGTGCTCGGCGAGTTCACCTCCAAGGGCAAGCTCCTCGGCAACAACTTCGACGAGGTCGCGGTCGTCCCCTACACCGTGATCGACAAGCACTGGGCGGCCCCTCCCAGCGCGCCGCCGTGGTTCCCCAGGCGCGGCGAGCTGTTTCTCGACGCGATCGCGGTGTCGCCCGACCAGAGCGAGGAGGCGCAGCGCGAGATCAGCGAGGTGCTGCGCATCCGCAGGCACCTGCCGAGCAACCGGTCGAATGACTTCGTGATCTTCACCGACGACGCCTTCCTGCAGCTCTACAACACCGTGACCGGCGGCATCGTGGCGCTCATGACGCTGATCTCCTCGATCGCGCTGGTGGTCGGCGGCATCGGCGTGATGAACATCATGCTGGTCGCCGTGACCGAGCGCACCCGCGAGATCGGGGTGCGCAAGGCGCTCGGTGCCCCGCGCCAGGCCATCCTCACGCAGTTCCTGGTCGAGGCGGTGGTGCTGACGGCGGCGGGCGGCGCCCTGGGGGTGGCGCTGGGCGCCGGGATCTCGGCCCTGGTGAAGGCCCTGAGCCCGCTGCCCACCTACGTCTCGGTGTGGTCGGTGGTGGTGGCCCTCGGGTTCTCCGCCGTGGTCGGGGTGTTCTTCGGGTTCTATCCGGCGCTGCGCGCTTCCCGGCTGGACCCGGTCGAGTCCCTGCGCTACGAGTAGCCCCGCATGAACGTGCGGGAGAGCATCGGCATCGCCCTCGACGCGCTGAGAGCGAACAAGCTCCGGTCCTTCCTCACCCTGGTGGGGATCATCATCGGAGTGGCCTCGGTCATCGCCGTGATGTCGCTGGTCGAGGGGCTGGACCGCTACGTCACCTCGCGACTCTCGGACGCCGGGTCGGACGTGTTCTTCGTGGACAAGGTCGGGGTCGAATTCGACTTCACCAGGCTCGCCGATCGGCTGCGGCGCCGCGACCTCACGATCCGGGACGCGGCCGCGGTGGCGCGCGCGGCGCCGCACGTGCAGGCCGCAGTGGCCGAGCGCAGCACGTTCGCCACGGTCCGCCGAGGAGACCGCGATCTGCGCCGGGTCGAGGTGCGCGGAGTCGAGCCCGACTACATGCTGGTGAGCGACCTCCCGGTCGGAGCGGGCCGCCCGCTCGGCGAGGCCGACACGCGCACGCGCGCCGCGGTGTGCGTGGTCGGGCACGACGTGGCCGGCGAGCTGTTCGGCGATCTCGATCCCCTCGGACGGGACCTGCGCGTGTCGGGGCAACGACTCGTGGTGGTGGGCGTGGGCGTGCGCAAGGGATCGTCGTTCGGCCAGAGCCAGGACATGTACGTGCTGCTTCCGCTCGCCTCCTTCCTCCGGATCTACGGCCGCACCCAGACCGTGACGCTGCGCGTCAAGGCGCGCGGGCAGGAGGCCTTCACGCAGGCCCAGGACGAGACCCGCGCCATCCTGCGCACACGACGCCACGTCCGCGCCGGCGCGCCCGACGACTTCGAGATCGTGACGCCCGAGATGTTCATGAGCCTGTGGCGGAACCTCTCGGGCGCCATCTTCGTGGTGATCATCGGGGTCTCGACCATCGCGCTGCTGGTGGGCGGCATCGTCATCATGAACATCATGCTGGTCTCGGTGACCGAACGCACCCGCGAGATCGGCATCCGCAAGGCGCTGGGCGCGCGCCGTCGCGACATCCTCGCGCAGTTCCTGATCGAGGCCGTGACCCTGGCGGCCGCGGGCGGCGTGGCGGGCCTGCTGTTCGGGCTGCTGCTCACCGTGCTCATCGGCGTGGCCTCGCCGCTGCCGCTCTACGTCAGCGCGCTCGCGGTGGCGCTCGGGCTCCTCATGTCCACGCTGGTCGGCGTGTTCTTCGGTGCCTGGCCCGCGATGCGCGCCGCCCGCCAGGATCCGATCGAGGCGCTGCGCTACGAATGAAGGCCGCCGGGCTGTCCGTTCTCGCCCCCACGATCCTGCGCATGGCGCTGGGCTCCCTGCGGGCGAACCGCATGCGCTCGGGGCTCACCACGCTCGGCGTGATCATCGGGGTCGCCACCGTGGTGGCGGTGGCGAGCATCATCCAGGGCTTCAACCGCACGGTCGAGACCTCGATCTCGTCGTTCGGCTCGCACACCATCTACATCCGAAAGTTCAAGCCGGGGTTCTTCACCGGCGGCTTCCCCGACAGCCTGCGCCGCCGCCACGCCTTCAGCCCGGAGGACGCCGAAGCCATCCGCCGCCTGTGCCCGGACGTGCGCGAGATCTCGGTCATCGGGTTCCTCGACGCGGTGACGCTTTCCTACCGCGGCCGCACCACGCGGGGCGTCCAGATCATCGGCGCCGACCCGAAGGTCCAGGTGGTGAACCGCTACGACCCCTGGATGGGGCGCTTCTTCACGGAGGAGGAGGTGCGCCACCGCGCGCAGGTGGTGGTGCTGGGGAAGGACATCCGCCAGACGCTCATGAGCGGCGGCGATCCGATCGGCAAGACGGTGCACATCAACCGCGTGCCGTTCCGCGTGGTGGGGGAGCTCGAGCCCAAGGGCCGCAGCCTGTTCTTCAACCCCGACGAGGTGATCACCGTCCCGTACACCACGCTCGAGAAGTACTTCCCGCCGCCCGACGACGCGCCGTTCTACATCCCGAAGCGCGGCGAGTACTACCTGAACGCGGTGGCGGTCGCGCCCGGGCGCACCGCGGCGGCGGTGGACCAGATCGTCGAGGTGCTGCGCCGCCGGCGTCACGTGCCGCCGCGCGGTTCCGACGACTTCGCGGTGTTCACCGAGGACGCGCTCGCCGACCTCTACGACCAGCTCACCGGCGCCACCTACCTGGTGATGTTCCTGATCTCCTCGATCGCGCTGGTGGTGGGCGGCATCGGCGTGATGAACATCATGCTGGTGGCGGTGACCGAGCGCACCCGCGAGATCGGCCTGCGCAAGGCGGTCGGGGCCCCGCGGTTCTCCATCCTGCTCCAGTTCCTGCTGGAGGCGGCCACCCTGACCGGCGCGGGCGGCATCGCCGGCATCGCGCTGGGCGCCGGCACCGGGCAGCTGGTGCGCGCGCTCTCGGGCCTTCCGGCCTACACGCCGTGGTGGTCGGTGCTGGTGGCGTTCAGCTTCTCCGTGGCGGTGGGGTTGTTCTTCGGCATGTACCCCGCGGTGCGCGCCTCACGCCTCGACGCGGTCGAGGCGCTGCGCTGGGAGTAGCGCAGGCGACGCTTCGAGCTCCTGCCGACGCGCAACCCGCTCGTTTGCCCGCCCTGCTATAGTCCGCACGCCATGGCCCATCGCACCCGTGCGCCGCACAGCCCGCCTGCAGAGCCCGCCGCCGCGCCGTCCTCGAACGGCGGCACCGGGGCCGCGCGCGGTCTCTCGGCCATCGTCATCCACGGCGCCCGCGAGCACAACCTCCAGGACCTCACGCTGCGGCTGCCGCGGCAGAGCCTGATCGTCGTCACCGGCGTCTCGGGCTCGGGCAAGTCCTCGCTGGCCTTCGACACCCTCTATGCCGAGGGCCAGCGTCGCTACGTCGAGTCGCTGTCGGCCTACGCGCGGCAGTTCCTCGGGCAGATGGAGAAGCCCGACGTGGACGCGATCGAGGGGCTCTCGCCGGCCATCGCCATCGAGCAGCGCAGCGCGGGCTCCAACCCGCGCTCCACGGTCGCCACCATCACCGAGATCTACGACTACCTGCGGCTGCTGTTCGCCCGTCTCGGGGCGCAGCACTGCCCCTCGTGCGGCACCCCGATGCGGCGCCAGAGCGTGCAGGAGATCGTGGACCTGGTCTCGGCGCGCTTCCCCGGGCAGCGGGTGGCGCTGCTCGCCCCGGTGGTGCGGGGCAAGAAGGGCGAGTACCGCAAGGAGCTCGAGTCCATCCGCCGCCAGGGCTACGTGCGCGCACGCGTGGACGGCGCCTGGGTCGAGCTCGACGACCCGCCGAAGCTGGCGCGCTACAAGCGGCACGACATCGAGGTGGTGGTGGACCGGCTCACGGTGGACGCCGCGACGCGGGCGCGGCTCGCCGATTCGATCGAGACCGCACTCAAGCTGGCGGCCGGGCTGGTGGCGGTGGCGAAGGAGGGGGAGGAGGACCTGCTCTTCAGCCAGGGCGCGGCGTGCCCGAAGTGCGGCACCAGCGTGCAGGAACCCGAGCCGCGCAGCTTCTCCTTCAACTCCCCGTACGGCGCGTGCCGCACCTGCGACGGGCTCGGCAGCCTGCTCAAGGTGGACCCGGAGCGCGTGGTGCCCGATCCCGACCTTTCGATCGAAGCGGGCGCGGTGGCGGCCTGGGGCGACGCGGGGGGCACGTGGGTGGGCGGGACGCTCAAGGCGCTGGCCAGGCGTTTCGACTTCTCGCTCAAGACCCCGTGGAAGCAGCTCCCGGAACGGGTGCGGAAGCTCATCCTCCTCGGCTCGGGCGAGGAGAGCCTGCGCTTCGAGTTCCGCATGAAGAAGGGCTCCTCGTTCGTCCACCACGGCACCTTCGAGGGCGTGATCCCGAACCTGGAGCGCCGCCACCGCGAGACCTCGAGCGAGCAGGTGCGGCGCTGGATCGCGAGCCTGATGAACCCGACGCCCTGCCCGGCGTGCGGCGGGCGGCGGCTCAAGCCCGAGAGCCTGGCGGTGAAGCTGGCCGGGCGCGACATCGCGCAGTGGACCGCGCTCCCGGTGGAGGGCGCGCGCGCCGCGCTCGCGGAGCTGCGCTTCGAGGGCGCGCCCGCCACCATCGCCGCCCCCATCCTGCGCGAGATCGGGAGCCGTCTCGGCTTCCTCGAGGACGTGGGGCTCGGGTACCTGACGCTCGACCGCGCGGCCGCCTCGCTCGCGGGTGGCGAGGCGCAGCGCATCCGGCTCGCCACCCAGATCGGCTCGCAGCTCACCGGCGTGCTCTACATCCTGGACGAGCCGTCCATCGGCCTCCACTCGCG
>CAYHRW010000011.1:0-21304 GCA_964359105.1 uncultured bacterium | reverse complement strand
GCGTGGAGGTCCGGGCCGCGGACCTCGCGAGGCCCGCGGCTCACCCCCGGGCGTTCGACGGCGCGCGCGCGGTGGTGCAGCTGGCCGGCGGGGCGCAGGCGCCGGGGCTGGTACCCGCGCTGCGCGACGCCGGCGTGGAGCGTGCGGTGTTCGTGAGCTCGGCAGGTGTCCACACGCGGCTGCCGAGCGCGGGCGCCGCGGCCAAGCGCGCGGGCGAGGCGGCGGTGCGGGCCTCGGGACTCGCGTGGACCATCCTCAGGCCGAGCATGATCTACGGCACGCCGGGCGACCGGAACCTCGCGCGGCTGCTGCGCTGGCTGCGAGTGATGCCGGTGGTGCCGATCCCGGGCGGCGGCCGCACGCTGCAGCAGCCGGTGCACGTGGACGACCTGGTGACGGCCATCCTCGCCGCCCTCGAGCGGCCCGCGGCCGCGGGGCGCGACTACGACCTCGGGGGTCCGGAGCCGCTCACCCTGCGCCTGCTGATCGCGGAGAGCGCCGCCGCGGTCGGCCGGCGGGTCCGGGTGATCCCGCTGCCGCTGCGGCCGGTCTGGCGGGCATTGCAGATCGCACGGTGGCTCGGCCTGCCCACCCCCCTGCGGCCGGAACAGATATTGCGACTCGAGGAGACGAAGGCGGTGGACATCACACCGGCCCGGCTCGAGCTCGGGTTCGTGCCGCGCCCATTCAGCGAGGGCATACGTGCGGAGGCGGCGGAACTGCTGTCCGGCGCACGCTGACACGCCCCAGCCCCGGGCCGGGTGACCTGGCGGGGCCGTCGGGCGGACGCGCCCTGCCCTGCAACTCGCGGCACCGCTTGCCGCTGGCCCGTGTCAGTTCGGCTAACACATTACAGTCGCTTTGCTTGACACCCTCGGAGGTGGTCCCTAGAATGCCCTTCGTTCAGGCAGGTTCCTGGGAGGTAGGATGACCGGCACCGGACTGGCCTGTACGGAGGCGCTTCCCTCGCGGCGTCCTCCCTCCGGGGCAACCCCTGGACGGGACGGCCGGACCGGCTGCAGGGATCCCGTTCTTCGCAGCCGCCGTCCGGACGCTCTGGCCGACCCGCGACGCGGTGCCCCGGCCGCCGAGATCTCGGCATCCCCTGTCGGCGCTTCGCCTGTGTGCTTCACGGGTAGTCTCCACGTCCTGGTCCCCTCGGACTCGGACCGCCAGGATTGAAGCAATGGGCTTGAAAAAGTCGCCGCGGTTCCTCGTCCTCACCATCGGCTACGCGTTCCTGCTCCAGGTCGCTTATCTGGCGGCGCTGGTGCTGAGGTTCGAGGGGAACGTCCCGCCGCGCTTCTGGCACGGCTACCTGGTGGCCGCGCCGTTCTTCACCGTGCTCTCGCTGGCGGGTTTCTTCCTCGCGGGGCTCTACCACGGCCTGTGGCGCTACGCGAGCACGGTCACGCTGTTCCAGGTCTTCAAGGGTGTGACGCTCTCGGCCATGGCGATGGTCGTCGTCACCCTGTTCGCCCCGAGCCCGTTGTTCCCGCACAGCCTCATCGTGATGGTGTGGGTGTGGGAGCTGGTGCTTCTCGGCGGCGCGCGCTTCGCGTGGCGGCTGTCGCGCGAGCGCATCCTCGGCCCCACGCCTCTGCGCGCCGGGCGCGCCATCGTGGTAGGAGCCGGGCACACCGGCGTCCACCTCATCCAGGAGATGCGCCGGGCCCCGGAGGGGCTCGAGACCCTGCAGCCGGTGGGCTTCATCGACGACGACCCGCGCCTGACCGGGCACCAGGTCGAGGGCGTCAAGGTGCTCGGCACCATCGCCGACCTGCCGCGCGTGCTCGCGGAGCAGCACATCGAGATCGTGATCGTGTCGGACGCCGCCATGCCGGCGAAGGTGGTGCGCGAGATCGCGCGCTTCTGCGCCGAGGCGGGCGTCCGGGTCAAGACGCTGCCGGGACTCTCGGACCTCCAGCATGGCCGCACCGCGCTCTCGCAGATGCGCGACATGAGCATCGAGGACCTGCTCGGGCGCCAGCCGGTGCAGCTGAACCTCGGCGAGGTCGCGGAGTTCCTGCGCGGACAGCGCGTGCTGGTGACCGGCGCGGGCGGCTCGATCGGCTCGGAGCTGGCGCGCCAGGTCGCCGGCTACGAGCCGGCGAGCCTCACCCTGCTCGACCACGCCGAGAACGGCCTGTACTACGTGCACAACGAGCTGGCCGCGCAGTACCCGGGGCTCGCCCTCCACGCGGTGGTGGCGGACGTCAAGGACGCCCCGGGGGTCGAGGGGGTGCTCCGGCGCTACCGGCCCAGCGTGGTGTTCCATGCGGCGGCGCACAAGCACGTGCCGCTGCTCGAAGCCAACCCGCGCGAGGCGGTGCTGAACAACATCGTCGGCACCCGCAACCTGGTGGACGCCGCCGATCGCCACGGCGTGGGCAAGTTCGTGTTCGTCTCGACCGACAAGGCGGTGAACCCGACCAGCGTCATGGGGGCCTCGAAGCGGGTGTGCGAGATGCTGTGCCAGAGCCGCTCTCAGCACAGCGCCACGCGCTTCGCCGCGGTGCGCTTCGGCAACGTGCTGGGCAGCGACGGCTCGGTGATCCCGCTGTTCCAGCGCCAGATCCAGCGGGGCGGCCCCATCACCGTGACTCACCCGGAGGCGCGCCGCTACTTCATGACCATCCCGGAGGCCGTCCGACTGGTGCTCCAGTCCGGCGCCATGGGGCGGGGTGGCGAGGTGTTCCTGCTCGACATGGGCGAGCAGGTGCGCATCGTGGATCTGGCCCGCCAGCTCATTCGCATGTCGGGGCTGCGCGAGGGCGAGGACATCGAGATCGTCTTCACCGGCCTGAGGCCCGGCGAGAAGCTCTTCGAGGAGCTCCACTCGGACACCGAGCGCATGCGCATTACGCGCCACGAGCGCATCCTGGTCTGGGACCTCGACGCCCGTGACGAGCGCGAGCTGCTCGAGGAGGTCGCGGAGCTCGAGCGCCTCGCGGTGGCCGGCGACGCCGCGGCCATCCGACGCCAGCTGCACCACCTGGTGCCGGAGTACCTCGAGCCCCGGCACGAGGCGGTGCCGGCCACCGTGGCGGACACGCCGGTGGTCGAGCTCCCGGCGGGGGCACCGGAACGGCGCCCGGCGCGGCTCCCCGACTGGGGGGAGACCGCGCGCCGGACCCTCGACGCCGGCGTGGCGATGGCGCTGCTCGCGGCCTCGAGCCCGCTGTGGGTGCTGCTCACCCTCGAAGCGCGCGCCCGCGGATTGCGGGAGATCCTCGTCCACGAGACCCGCATCGGCCGCACGCGGCGGCGCTTCCAGCGCCGCGCCGGGAGGGGGGAGACCCCCATCGACCGGCGCAGCTTCGAGCGGCGCACGCAGAACCTGCTGGGCTCGACCGTCACCTGTCTGCGCTTCCGCGACGACCTCGGACTCCTGAGCCGCTGGGTCGCGCGCCGGCGCCTGGGCGGCGTGCCGCTCCTGCTCAACGTGCTGCGTGGCGACATGGCGTTGATCGGGCCGCAGCCCGAGAAGCAGGACACGGTGCTGCGCTGGAAGGACCTGATGCCGGACTACGAGCGGCGCTTCACCGTGCTGCCGGGCGTGACCGGACTCGCGCAGGTGTCGGGCCGGTTCGGCGACGACCCCGCGAGCGTGGCGCTGCGCATCCAGTACGATCTCTACTACGTCGAACACCGGTCGCTGCTGCTGGACATCCGCACGCTGTTCCGCTCCGTCCGCCTGGTGCTCGGGGGCGGCTCGGTGCGGCGCCCCACCACCGCGGTCCGGGAATCCGGCGCCGTCCACGCACCCGCTCTCGGCGCGTGCGCGGGCAACGGCTACGCCGCGTCCACCCCGCCCGCTGCCAAAGGAGTGGCTCGATGAGAAGGTTCACGCTGGAGCGGACGGCCGGACTGCTGGCCGCCGTGGGATTGCTGCTGCTGACCGCGGCCCCGCTGCGCGCGGAGGAATACACCATCGGACCCGAGGACGTGCTGCAGGTGTCGGTGTGGATGCACCCCGAGCTGGAGCGCACGCTCACGGTGAGCGCGGACGGCGACATCACCTTCCCGCCGCTGGGCGAAGTGAAGGCGGCGGGGCAGACCCCGGCGCAGCTGGCCGCGCGGCTCGGCGACCGGCTCTCGACCTACCTCAGGCGGACCAGCACGGTGACCGTGACCGTGGCGCAGTACCTGAGCCGCAGCGTCTACATCTCGGGCGCGGTGGCGCGACCGGGGCGCTACGGCTTCGAGAAGATCCCGAACCTGGTGGACGTGCTGAACCAGGCGGGCGGGCCCACGCCCGGAGCGGACCTGAGCCAGGTCCAGCTGCTGAGGCGTGAAGGCGGGGCGCGCGTGCCGGTCTCGGTGGACGTGGCGCGGGCGCTGGCCGAAGGCGCGGAGGAAGCGCTCCCCGGGCTGAGGCCCGGCGACAGCATCCTGGTGCCGGGCGGCGCGGGCGCGGGCGCCGCGGCGGCGCCCGGCAGCGCGGCCGGCGTGCTCGGCGAGGTCAACAAGCCCGGGCTCTACGCGGTGGGCGCGGGGCAGGACCTGTGGACCGTGCTGGCCGCGGCCGGCGGGCTCACCGTGCGTGGCAACCTGGCCGACGTGCGCGTCCTCTCGCGGCAGCGCGACTCGAGCAGCGCGGTGGTGAGCGTCAACCTGCGTGAGGAGCTCAAGCACGGCAGCCGCTCGCCGTTCGTGGTGCGCGCTGGCGACGTGGTGGTCGTCACCCCCACGGGTGGCAGCGTGCTCGGCCGGGGCTGGACGGGCTTGGCGCAGGTCATGGCGATCTCGCGGGACGTGCTGAACGCCGTGCTCATCGCGGACTACTTCAACCGGAACGTGAAGAAATGACGGACCCCGCCGCCGCATCCGCGCCGCTCGACCTGCGCCAGGTCCTCCGCGTGATGATGCGGAGGAAGTGGCTCGTGCTGCTGCCCTGGGCCGTGGCGCTGGGCGTGGGCGTGGCCCTGGCCTTCCTGCTCAAGCCCATCTACTTCAGCACGGTGACGCTGATGCTCGAGCGCCCGCGCGCCCTGGGCGGCGCGCTCGGCGGCATGGTGGGCGGCGGCATCAACGCGGACCAGCAGGCCGACGTCATGCGGCAGCAGATCGGGAGCACGCCGTTCCTGCGCAGCGTCGTCACCGCGACCGGCATCAAGAGCGAGCCGGCGGTGCGGGCCTGGGCGCTGCGCGCGGCGAAGCGCTACCCGGGACTCGCGGCCGACGCCGCGGTCGAGGCCTTCCTGACCGACTACCTGCGCGACGCCATCACCGTCCGGCGCGACAAGGGCGACGTGTTCGAGGTCACGGTGGGCGACTACGAGCCCGAGCGCGCGCGGCGGCTGGCCGAGGCGGTGGCGAGCCAGTTCGTGCTCGCCTCGAAGGCCTCGCAGCTCGAGATGGTGCGCGCGACCCAGGCCTTCAGCGTGGAGCAGCAGGAGATCTACAGGCGCAAGCTCGAGGCGAGCGAGGCCCGGCTCGAGGCCGCGATGCGCGCGTCGCTGGGGGCCGGCGCCTCCACCGTGACCCAGGCGAACCTGCCTAGGGCGCGCGGGCTGCTCGACCAGGCGAGCCTGGAGGTCGAGGAGCAGCGCCAGAAGGTGGCGGCGCTGAAGGCGCAGCTGGCGGGCAGGGCGCGCGCGAGCGACCCGCAGTCGCTCTCGAGTCCCAGGGTCGCGACGCTCGTCGCCCAGCTCGTCGAGCTCGAGCGCCAGTACTCGGCCGCGCTCCTCAACGAGGGGGGTGGCGACCAGGGGGCGAGCGCGCGGCTGCTCATCACGCGCAAGTTCACCGACCTCGAGGGTGAGCTGGCGCAGAACGCCGCGCTGGCGCTGCCCTCGGCCCCGGCGGACGTGCGCGATCTGCTGGTCCGATACCGGCTCGCGCAGGCCGACCTCGAGGCCCGGCAGGCCGGGCGCGAGTACTTCGGCGCGCAGGTGGGCGGCTACCAGCGGCAGGTCGCGCTCTCGCCCGACCGCGAGCTCGAGATCCAGCGGCTGCGTCAGGAGGTCGAGAACAACCGCGCGCTCTACAACTCGTTCGTGCAGCAATCCGCGGCGGCGCAGATCACCGAGGCGTTCGAGAACGCCAAGGTGGGCGGCCGCTTCGTGGTGCTGGAGCCCGCGATGCGCCCGACCGCGCCCGGGAAGCCCAACCGCCCGGTGCTCATCCTGCTCGCGTTCGTGCTGGGCGGCATGATCGGCGTGGGCACGGTGCTGGTGGTCGAGCGGCACGACGAGTCGGTCAGGACCGCCGACGAGATCGAGAGCCTGCTGGGGCTCCCGGTGCTGGGTGCGGTGCCGCGGGTCGAGGAGCTGGATCGCTCGCGCCGGCGCCGCGGCCCGGCGGCGGGCGCGCTGCCCGGCGTGGCCGCGCCCCACGACGGCCTGCTCCACCGCCTCAAGGTCGAGAGCCCGCTCGGGCTCGAGTTCCGTCGCATCTACCTCAAGCTCGCCAGGACTCGCGGGCGCTCGCTGCCGCACACCCTGCTCGTCACCAGCGCCACGCGCGGCGAGGGCAAGACCACGACCACCGCGTGCCTGGCCATCACGCTCGCGCGCGAGCTGGGCGAGAAGGTGCTGCTGGTGGACTTCGACCTGCGCAGCCCCAGCCTGCACCGCGCGCTGGGCCTGCCCAGCTCGAGCTGGGGCCTGGCGCAGATGCTCCAGTCGCGGCACTTCGACGAACGCTTCGTGCGGCAGACCGCGCTCCCGCACCTCGACTTCCTGGCCGCCGGCAAGACCGAGCGCCCGGCCGGGGAGCTGGTGGACACCGGCGCGTGCGAGTGGTTCCTTCGGGAGGCCGCCGGCCGCTACCCGCTGGTGGTGATCGACGCGGCACCCAACCTGGCGGTGCCCGACCCGCTCATCATCGGGCGCGCGGTCGAAGGCGTGATCTACGTGATCAAGGCGGGCAGCACCATCCGCAAGGCGGCCGAGTACGGGGTCAAGGTGCAGCGTGAGGCCCGGGACAACGTCCTGGGCGTGTTGCTCAACGACGTCGGCGAGATCCTCCCGCATTACTACGGGTACCGCGCCGACACGTACGGATATTCCACCGAGGTGGCCGGCGGCGAGACGTAGCCGCCGCCGGAAGCTGCTGCAGGCCCCGGCCGCGCTCGCGGCCGCGGGCAGGCGCCGACACCCCGCGGCCAGGGAATGGCCGGCAGGAGATCCCGTTGCGCAGCGTGCGCGTCCTGAGGAACGTCGTCACCAACTACCTCCGGTTCTTCCTCTCCGGGCTGGTCGCGTTCCTGCTGACGCCGATCCTGGTCCATCTGCTGGGAGACGGGGACTACGGGCTGTGGGTGACGGTGTTCTCCCTCACCGGCTACTTCGGCCTGTTCGACCAGGGCATCCGACCCTCGCTGGTGCGCTACGTGTCGCGCGACCACGCGCGCGGCGACCACGAGGGCATCGCGCGCACGCTGAGCAGCGCGCTGGGTCTCAATGGCGCGCTCGGCGTGCTGATCGTGCTGCTCACCCTGGTGGCGGCGGCCACCTTCACGCGCTTCCTCAAGATCGAGCCCGCGCAGGTCGAGAGCGCGCGCACCATCATCCTCATCGCGGGGGCGTCCTTGGCGCTCGGCTTCCCGCTGGGGGTGTTCGGCGCGGCGCTCTCGGGGCTCCAGCGCTACGACATCGCGAACGCCATCGGCATCGGCATCGCGCTGGTGCGCGCGTTCGCGTTCGTGGGCGTGCTCCGGGCCGGCGGCGGGCTGGTCGGGCTGGCGTGGGCCTCGCTCGCCATGAACCTGCTCGGGCACTTCCTCTCGTGGGTGTTCGTGCGGCGGCTGCTGCCGCAGGTGCGGCTCGGGGCCGCGCTGGTGACGCGCACGCACCTCGCGCTCATCGGCTCCTACAGCGGTTTCGCGTTCCTCGGCGCGCTCGCGAACAGCATCGCGCTGCAGACCGATGCGCTGGTCATCGCCGGGTTTCTCGGCGCCGCCTACGTGACGCCCTTCGCGATCGCCGCGGGGCTGGTGGACAACGTGCGCTCGCTGGTGTTCTCGGCCACCTGGGTGCTGTCGCCGACCGCGAGCGAGCTCGAGACCCACGCCGAGGTGGACAAGCTCCACGCCATGGTGATCGCCGGCGCCAAGTACAGCGTGCTGGTGAGCTGGCCGGTGCTGTGGGCGATCATCGTGTTCGGCCCGAACCTGCTGACGGCCTGGGTCGGGGCCCGGTTCGTCGAGCCCGGGCCCGGCTTCGGTCCGGCGCTGATGCCGCCCTGGGACGGCCACCGCTGGGCCTCCACGTCCACGCTCATCACGCTGCTCGCGGTGCCCACGCTGGTCTCGCTGCCGCAGTCGGCGGCGGTCGCAGTGCTGTTCGGCGTGAGCCGCCACAAGGGCGTGGTGGGACTCTCGCTGCTGTCGGCGCTCATCAACCTGGTGCTCTCGCTGCTGTGGGTGAAGCCGCTCAAGCTGATGGGCGTGGCGCTCGGCACCGCGGTGCCGCTCGCGCTGGTGAGCGGGGTGCTGGTCGCGGTCTACACCTGCCGCACGCTGGAGCTCCCGCTCGCGCGCTATCTGCGCGAGGGCATGCTCAGGCCCGGACTCGTATCACTGGCGTTCCTGGCCCCGGCGCTGGCGGTCCAGGCGCTGTGGCGCCCGGCCGGGTGGTGGGCGCTGGGCGCGGCGGTGGGCGGCTGCTGGGTGGTGTTCGTCGTCGTGGCGTGGCGCTGGGGCGCGGACGCCGCCGAGCGCCAGCGCTGGGGCGCCATGGTGCCCGGGCTGTTCCGCCCGAGGGCGGACGCCGGGGCGGGGAGGTGACGCGGTGCGGGTGAGCGTGGTGCTGGCGGTCTACAACGCCGCCTGGTGCATCGAGCGCGCGCTCGACAGCGTGCTCGCGCAGAGCCGGCCGGTGGACGAGGTGCTGCTGTGCGACGACGGCTCCACCGACGGCACGCCCGACCTCATCGAGAGCCGCTACGGGGCCGCGGTCACGGTGCTGCGGCTGCCGCACCGCAACGCCTCAGCCACCCGGCGGGTGGGCACCGCGCAGGCCCGGGGCGACTGGCTCGCGCTGCTCGACGCCGACGACCGCTGGCTGCCGGACAAGCTCGAGCGCCAGCTCGCCTTCATCGCGCGCCACCCCGAGGTGCGCTGGTGCGGGACCGACGGGCAGCTGGTAGGGCAGCAGGGGGTGGTGCGGCATTCGTGGCTCGAGGACTACTTCGATCCGGTGCGCGACCTCGCCGGCGACCTGCTGCCGCCGCTGGTGGAGCGCTGCTTCCCGCTGGTGAGCGCGATGCTGGTGGAGCGCGAGGCCTACCACGCGGTGGGCGGCCTCGACCCGGAGATCGTCTACTCGCACGACTACGACCTGTGGCTGCGGCTCGCGGCGCGCTACCCGGGCGGCATGCTGGCCGAGCGGCTGGTCGAGTACTACACCGGCCCCGGCACGCTGTCGCGCCAGATCGAGGCGCGCTACCGTGACGACCTGGACCTCATGCGCCGCGTCGAGCGCGGCGAGCTGGGAAGGCGGGCGGGGATCCAGCGCACCGCCGCGGAGCGCGCCGCGGCGCTCGAGTTTGACCTCGCGCTGGTGGCGCTGCGCGCCGGGCGAGCGGCCGAGACGCGCGAGCGGCTGTGGCGCGCGGCGGCGCGCGGTCCGTGGAAGCGCCGGCTGCTGGCGGCGGGCGGCGCGCTGGCCCCGGCCTGGGCGCATGGCCGCCTGATGCGCTCGGACTGGCTCAAGCAGACCGTGGCGGGCGCGCGGCGCGAGCCGCAGCGCCTCGGCCCCGAAGGCCGTGCGGAGCGCTCGCGATGAGCGTGCCGTTCCGCGCCGCGGCGGTGATCCCGGCGCGCGACGCGCTGCCCGACGTGCTCGAGGCGGTGGCGTCGGCGTGCGCCCAGACGCTGGTCCCGGAGGAGGTCGTGGTGGTGGACGACGGCTCGGGCGACGGCACCGGGGAGGCGGTCGAGCGCCGCTTCGGCGCGGGTGGTGCGAGCGGCGCCGTCCCGGTGCGCGTGGTGCGCGGGCGCTTCGGCGGCGCGGCGGCCGCGCGCAACGCCGGCTGGCGCGCCGCGCGCGCTCCGTGGATCGCGTTCCTCGACGCCGACGACCTGTGGTTCCCGGGCAAGCTCTGGGCTGCGGCCGAAGCCCTGGCGGCGGCCCCCGAGGCGGCGTGGTTCTTCAGCGACGGCGCGTTCCGCACCCTCGAGGGCGAGCTCCGGGCGTCGTGGCTCGAGACCTACGCCGACCTCGCCGAGGGCTACGTGGGCGCTCCGGTCGGAGAGCTCTTCGAGGTGAATTTCGTGCTCACCTCCTCGGTCGTGGTGCGGCGCGACGCGCTCGAGTCGCTGGGCGGCTTCGACGAAGGGCTGAGCCACGCCGAGGACCTCGACCTGTGGATCCGGCTGGCGCGGCGCTGGCCGGCCGCGGCATCGCGCCACGCGCTGGTGCGCTACCAGCACCGCCCGGGCGGGCTCACGCGCCAGATCGAGCGGCGGCTGCTCGGCGACGTCGAGCTGTTCGACCGCCTCGCCGCGGACCGCACGCTGCCCGCGCCGCTGCGCGCGCGCGCGCGCCGGCGCCGCGCGATGGCGCACTACAAGCTCGCGGTGCGCGCGCTGCGCGAGGGCGACCCGCGGGCGGCCCGCGCCCGGCTGCCGCACGCCTGGCTCTTCCCGGGGCGGGCGCTGCCAGTGCTGGCGGTGTGGGGGGTGAGCCTGCTGCCGGCCGGCGTGCTCGGCGGGCTGCGCCGCCAGACGTGGGCCACGCGCGGGGTGGGGCGCCGCATGCTCGCGCAGCGGCGCGTGGTGCTGCGCGGCGCGGAACGGAGGGCCCCGTGACCACGGGACCGCGGATGGCGACCGGCACGCCGGTCCAGGAGGTGCGTGCCGCGGGGCGGCGCCAGGCCCGCGCGCTCTCGGCCGGGGTCGCGGTTGCGCTCGGCATGGCGCTGGCGTTCCTGCTGATGGTGGCGTTCGTGCTGCTCGACTACCGCTTCGGCCAGGATCCCCACCGGCTGGTGAAGATCCTGCTCGGGGGAGCGCTGTTCGCGGGCATCCTGCTGCAGCCGCGCCTCGGGCTCTTCGTCATTCCGGTGGCCACGCCGTTCCTGCCGTGGATGCCGCGCATCCCGGTCCCCGGCATCAACGTGCTCAACGTCCTGCTGCTCTCGGTGTTCCTGCCGTGGGCGGTGGCGCGGGTGTTCCGGCACGAGCCACTGTTCCGGCCCAACCAGCTGGGCGGCATCCTGCTCGCGGTCGTGGCGCTGGCCGCGCTCTCGATCGTGCGTGGCGCGGCGTTCCCCACCGGTTACCTCTACGACGGTGGCGACGCGGCGCTCCAGCTGTTCCGGTCGGCGATGACCTTCGCGGTGTACTTCATCGCCCTCACCATGGCGCGCGGCGAGCGCGACCGCCGGCGCTACACCTGGGCCCTGGTGCTCGGCCTGCTGATCGAGTCGGTCGTGACCATCGCCTACGGGCGGAACGGCAGCGGCGGGCG
The DNA here is from genome assembly GCA_964359105.1 of uncultured bacterium. GTDB lineage: Bacteria > Eisenbacteria > RBG-16-71-46 > RBG-16-71-46 > RBG-16-71-46 > JACRPT01. Next base: position 9,884 of record CAYHRW010000011.1, on the reverse strand, counting down.
TGCCATCGGCTCCTTCGGACAGTCGAACGACCTGGGTGCCTTCGTCGCCATGTTCACGGTGTTCGTGGCGGCTCAGCTGCCGGCGGCACGGAAGTGGCTCGCGCGCGCGGTGCTGACGGCGAGCCTGGTGGCGGGTGCGGCGGCCACCGTGCTCAGCGTCTCGCGCGGCGCCGTGATCGCGCTGGCGGTGGGTCTGCTCTACGTCGGGCTGCGCGGCTCGCGGCTGCTCACGGCGCTGCTCGTGCTGGCGGTGGTCGGCTGGCCGCTGTGGGCGCCGGATTACCTCCAGGAGCGGATGGTCAGCACCACCGTCGAGGTGGAGGACAGCGACGCCGTGGAGCTGGAGGCCGCGGCCCAGACGCGCGTGGACACCTGGAAGGCGATCGTGAAGGTGGTGAGCGAGCATCCGGTGGACGGCGTGGGCTTCGCCGGCCTCGGCTACGTGCTGCCGGGCATCGGCGAGGAGATGGGCGTCGAGGTGAAGGACTCCGCGCACAGCACCTTCCTGCGCTTCCTGGGCGAGATGGGCGTGTTCGGGCTGCTGCTGTTCCTGGTCCTGCTGTGGCGTTGCTGGAAGCTCTCCGAGGATGGGATCCGCGCGGCGCGCTCGCGCTCCGACCGCCAGCTCGCGGTGGGACTCGGGGCCGCCACGCTGGCGCTCGCCATCTCGTGCGCGTTCGGTGACCGCTTCTTCAACATCCTCATCACCGGCAACTTCTGGCTGGCGTGCGCGCTGGTGAACGACCTGGTGCTCGAGCGCCGCCGGGAGGCGTCGTGAGCGGCCGGGTGCTGCGCTGGCTGTTGAGCCTGCTGCCGCGGCCGCTCGACGGCGCGGGCGCGCGGCTGACCATCATCCGCCACCACCGCGTCTACGGCGACGGCGAGCGCCCGCTCTACCGCCTGGGCGTGAGCGAGAGCCTGCTCGCCTCCCAGCTGGCGCTGCTGCGCCGGCTCGGGCTGGTCCCGCTCACCGTGGCCGAGGGGCTCGCGTGGCTCGCCTCGGGCGAACCCGGGCACCGGGTGGCGCTGAGCTTCGACGACGGCTACGCCGACAACGTGCGCCGCGCGCTGCCGCTGCTGGGGTCCGCGGGGGCGAAGGCCACCTTCTACCTCACGGCGGGGCTGATCGAGGAGCGCCGCGCGCCCTGGTGGGACGTGCTCGCGCATCTGCTCTCGCGCACGCACCTCGGGCGCCTCGAGTGGCGCGGGTGCGCGCTGCCGCTGGCGGGCGCGCGCGCGCGCATCGTGGCGCTGCGTGCGCTGGTCCCCGAGCTGCGCGTCGCGCCGCAGGAGCAGGGCGCGCGCCTGGCCGAGCTGGCCGCGCGCCTCGGCGTCGCCGAGCCCGCGCCCTGCGGGCTCGGCGCCTGGGAGGAATGCCGCGCCTTCGCCGCGGCCGGCATGGAGGTGGGCGCCCACACGCTCACCCACCCGTTCCTCACCACGCTGGCGCCCGCGGAGCAGCGCGCCGAGATCGGCGGCTCGATCGCGCTGATCCACGCACGGCTCGGGACGCGGCCGGCGGGACTCGCCTACCCGGGTGGCGACCACGACGCGGAGTCGGTGGCGGCGGCGCGCGACTGCGGGCTGGCGTACGCCGTGACCACGCGCACCGGCGACGCCCATCCGGCCGCTCCGCGGCTCGAGCTGCCGCGCCGCGGGCTCTCCGAGGGTGCCTGCCTCGGACCCGGCGGCTGCTTCTCGTCGCGCCTCGCCACCGCCGAGCTGTTCGGCGCCTTCGACCGCCTGCGCGGGAACGCCTCGGAGCGCGCGGCGGAGGAGAGCGCGGCATGAGCGGCCGGCGCATCCGCGTGATGTTCGTGGTCGGCAACTTCGTCGCCGGGGGCGCCGAGCGCCACCTGCTCGAGCTGTGGAGCCGCCTGGACCGGGCGCGCTTCGAGGTCGAGATCTGCTGCTTCCACCGCGAGGGCCGGTTCCTCCCCGAGGTCGAGGCGCTGGGCTGGCCGGTGCGCGATCTGGGCGTGGGCCGCCGCGTCTACGGCCCGCGCGGGCTGGCCGGGCTGCTCCGCCTCGCCGCCCGGGTGCGGCGCTTCCGCCCCGACGTGATCCACGGCTACCTGTTCGGGCCGAACCTGTTCGCGGTGCTGGTCGGACGCTGCCTCGCGGTGCCCGCGGTGGTGGTGGCGAAGCGCAACGTGGACGCGTTCGAGACGCGGCGACAGGCGGCGGTGCAGCGCTTCACCCATCGCCGCGCGACCCACGTCACCGCGGTCAGCGAGGCGGTGGCGGACACGGTGGCGGCGCTGGGCGTGCCGCGCGAGCGCATCACGGTGATCCCGAACGGTGTGGACGTGGAGCGCTTCGCCCCCGGACCCGCCCCCGGACTCGCCTCCAGCGGGTACCCCGACCCGCGCGTTGCGCGGGTGCCCCGGAGTCCCGGCGGAAGCTCCGGCGGGCGTCCCGACCCGGCGGGCGCCCCGCTCGGCGCGAACGGCGGCGCGCTGGTGGGATCGGTCGGCTGCCTGGCCCCGCGCAAGGACTACGGCACTCTGCTCGAGGCGCTGGCGCTGCTGGCGGGACGCGGGCGCGCCTTCCAGGTCGTTCTGGTGGGCGACGGCCCGGAGCGCGCGGCGCTGGAGTCGCGCGCGGCGGCGCTGGGGCTCGGCGCGCGCGTGCGCTTCCTCGGCGAGCGGGAAGACGTGGAGCGGCTGCTGCGCGCGATGGACGTGTTCGTGCTCTCCTCGCGCGAGGAGGGCATCCCGAACGCGCTGCTCGAGGCGATGGCCGCCGCGCGCCCGGTGGTGGCGACCGCCGTGGGTGGCACGCCCGAGGTGGTGCGCGACGGCGAGACCGGCTGGCTGGTGCCGCCCGGATCGCCGGCGGCGCTCGCCGATGCGCTCGAGCAGGCGCTCGCGCACCCCGACGAGGCGCGCCGCCGCGGTGCCGCGGCGCGGCGCGCGGTCGAGGCCGCGATGGGGATCGACGCCATGGTGCGGCGTCACGAGGCGTTCTACGCGCGCGTGGCGGGGGCGGCACGATGAGGTCCGTGGCCTACGTCACCACCACGTTCCCGACCCTGGCCTCGTTCACCGAGAACGACGTGCACCGGCTGGTGCGGCGCGGGGTGAGGGTGCGCGTCTACGCGCTGCGCGGCACTCCCGACCGGTACCAGCCCGAGCACGCGGCGCTGCTGCCGCTCACGCGCAGCGTGGGCTCGCCGCTCGACCCGCGCGGCTGGGGCGCGCTGCTGCTGTGGCTCGTGCGCCGGCCGCACGTGCTGATCGGCGAGACGGCGCGCGTGCTGTGGGCGTCGCGCCGCGACCCCTACGCGCTGGCCGGGCACCTCGGCTACCTGCCGGCGGCCGCGCGCGTGGCGTGGCTGGTGGAGCGCGAGGGGATCGAGCGCGTGCACGGCGCGTGGGCCCACTTCCCCGGCACCGTGGCGTACCTGGCGGCGCGGCTGGCGCGACGGCGCTTCAGCCTCTCGGCCCACGCCGGCGCCGACCTCTACCGCTCGCGCGCGTTCCTGGCCGAGAAGGTGCGCGCCGCCGACTTCACCGCCGCCTGCGTGCGGGGCAACGCCGAGATGCTGCGGGCGCTGGCGGGTCCGCGGGCGCGCGTGGCGTGGATCTGGCACGGCGTGGACCTCGCCCGCTTCGACGGCGCCGGGAGACGGCGCGCCGGGCGGCCCACGCTGCTCGTGGTGGGGCGGCTCTCGGCGCCCAAGGGCTTCGACGTCGCGGTGCGCGCGCTGGCGGAGCTCGGGGCGCGCGGGACCAAGGCCACGCTCGAGGTGGCGGGCGACGGCCCCGAGCGCGGCGCGCTCGAGCGGCTGGCGCGCGAGCTGGGCGTGGCGGAGCAGGTGCGCTTCCACGGAGCGCTCGACCACGGCGCGCTGCTGCCGCTCTACCGCCGCGCCTGGCTGCTGCTCGCGCCCAGCCGCGTGATGCCCAACGGGCGGCGCGACGGCATCCCGAACGTGGTGGTCGAGGCGATGGCGATGGGCGTGCCGTGCGCGGGCTCGCGGGCCTGCGGCCTCGAGGAGGCGATCGTGCCGGGCGAGACCGGCGTGCTCCACGAGCCGGGTGATGCGCGCGCGCTCGCCGACGCGCTCGAGCCGCTGCTGCGCGACCCGGGCACGCTCGACCGCATGGGCGTCGCGGCGCGCGCGCTGGCCTGCCGCGACTTCGACGCGGCGCGCAACTTCGAGCGTCTGGCCGCGCTGTTCGAGGCTCCCGATGCCGCGCCGGACGCGGTCGAGCGGGCGGCTTCGTGAACGGGGCGGCCCTGCGGGTGATGCACGTGATGGAGGCCATGCACCAGGGCGGCGCGGAGTCGCTCGTCCTCGAGCACGTGCGCCACGCCGGACCCGGCATCGGGACGCTGGTGTGCGCGCTCAACCGCGGTGGCCCGGCGCTCGAGGCGGCGCGCGCGCTGGGCGCGCGCTGCTTCGTGCTCGAGAAGCGCCGGTCGCCCGCGGGCGGGTGGGTGGCGCTCCGGCGCCTCGCGGCGCTGCTGCGCGCGGAGGACGTGAGCGTGGTGAACGGCCACAACCCGACCGGCGGGCTGTTCGCGGTGGTGGCGGCGCGCCTGGCCGGGGTCCCCGCGGTGCGCACCGAGCACAGCCTCCACTACCCGGGACGGCACTCGGTGTTCTATCCGGCGATCGAGCCGATCGCCACGCGGCTGGTGCGCCGCGTCCTGTGCGTGTGCGAGGCGGTGCGCGCCAGCCATGCGCGGCGCATGCCGCGGCTCGCCGGCCGCTTCGTCACGGTGGCGAACGGGATCTCGGAAGCCCCGGCGGTGCGCCCGCGCGCGGCGCTGCGCGCGGAGCTGGGGCTCGCGCCGGACGCGCGCGTCGCGCTCACGGTGGGGAGCCTCACGCCGCAGAAGGCGCAGCACGTGCTGCTCGAGGCCTTCGCGCGCGCCGCGCGCGAGCTGCCCGGCGCGTCGCTGCTGGTCGCCGGCGAGGGCAGGTTGCGCGCGGACCTCGAGGCGCGGCGCGACGCCCTCGGCCTCGGCGAACGGGTGCGGTTCCTCGGCGCGCGGGCCGACGTGCCGGACCTCATGGAGGCAGCCGACGTGTTCGCGCTCTCCTCGGTGCGCGAGGGGCTCTCGGTGACGCTGCTCGAGGCGATGCGTGCCGGCCGCGCCGTGGTGGCGTCCCGCGTGGGCGGGAACGGGGAGGCGGTGGCGGACGGCGCCACCGGGATGCTGGTGCCGCCCGGGGACGCGCTCGCGCTGGCCGCCGCGCTGCGCGTACTGCTCGACGACCCGGACCGGGCCGCGGCGCTCGGGCTCGCCGGGCGGCGGCGCTGGGCCGGACGCTTCACCGCGGAGCGCATGGTGCGCGAGACCGAGGAGATCTACGCGGCGGTCACGCGCGAGCAGCGCCGCGCGTCCACCCGGACGGGGGAGCTGGCCGGTGGCGTCCATGACCCTGCTTGAGCCGCGCGGCACGCCGCGCCTGAGGCTGGCGGCGCTCGGTGACGTCGGCGTGATCGGCGCGGCGCGCGCGCGCGCCCGGCGCGAGGGGTACGACGCGGTGTTCGCGGCCCTCGCGCCCGCGCTCGGGCGCGCGGACCTCGGCTTCGCGAACCTGGAGTTCCCGGTGGCGGACGAGACGTGGGTGCGGCCCGGCCGCTCGCGCGAGTTCCGGCACGACCCCGAGGTGGTGCCGGCGCTGGCGCGCGCCGGGGTGAGGCTCCTGTCGCTCGCCAACAACCACGTCATGGACTGCGGCCCGCGCGGTCTCGAGCGCACCCTCGAGGCGTGCGCGGCGGCCGGCGTCGCGGTGGCCGGCGCGGGACCCGACCTGGCCGCCGCGCGCGCGCCGGCGCGCATCACCGCCGCGGGACAGCGCGTGGTGCTGCTCGCCTACGGCACGCCCTCCGCAGGACAGGCGCGGCCCGGCGCCGCGGGGCACGCGCCGCTCGAGCCGGAGCTGGTGCGCGCGGACCTCGCGCGCTGGCGCGCGGAGGCCGACGTGCTGGTGGTGAGCGTCCACTGGGGCTCGATGTACGTGGACTACCCGCCGCCGCGGGTGCTGGAGCTGGCCACGGCGCTCGCCGCCGCCGGCGCCGACCTGGTGCTCGGGCACCACCCGCACGTGCTGCAGGGCTTCCGCCGCGAGGGCCGCTGCCTCACGCTCTTCAGCCTGGGCGACGCGGCGTTCAACTGCCGCGCCGGCGACTTCGAGGCGGGCGTGGCGGCGGTGACGCGGCTCGAGAGCGGCGTGTTCACGGTCGCCCTGGCCGAGGCGCCGGGGCTCGGCTTCGAGCCGCGGCTGCTCGACCACGACGGCTGGCCCACCGTGCCGGACGCTGCGCGCGCCGCGGCGCAGCGGGCGCGGCTCGAGGAGCTGAGCGCGGGGCTGGCCGAGGCGGGCGCGCGCTTCGCCGCCGAATCGGCCCCGCGCCTGCTGCGCTACGAGCTGGAGAGCCTCGGGCACTACCTGCGGCGCGGCCGCCTCGACCGCGTGGTCCGGCTGCTGGGCGGCATCCGGCCGCGGCACCTGCCGCTGCTGTGGCAGGCGCTCCGGCGCATCGGGAGGACGGCGTGAGCTTCGTCACCTGGCACACGCCGGACCCGATCGATCCCGGCTTCGAGGGTGCCTGGCGCGCACGGCTCGCGCGCGCCCCGCACGCGCACTTCGCCTTCGGCTCCGCGTACCTGGCCTGGAGCGCGGCGCGCGGGAGGACGGCGCACGCGGTGCTCGCGGACGAGGACGGGCGCGGGGCGGCGCTGGTGCTGCGCGAGGAGAAGGGCGGGCTGGTGTGCGGCTGGCCGTGGCGCAGCGGCGCGGTGGTGGAGGACGCGGGGCGTGCGATGCCCGAGGGACTCACGCCCGACGAGCGTTCGTGGCTCTTCGCCTGCGCCGAGCGCGTCGCGGGGCGGGCGCGGCTCACCTGCTTCCTGCCCGGGCCGCCGCAGGGCGTGGGCTACGTGGCCGGGCTGACGTCGGTCATCCACCTCGAGCGGACCGAGGCGGAGTTGATGCAGGATATGGACGCCTCCAAGCGCCGCGCTCTGAAGAAGGCGCAGGGGCTGGGCTGGGAGGTCGTGGAAGCGGTGCGTCCCGCGGAGTGGCGTGCCTTCGCCGGGCTGCAGCGGGTGACCGAGTCGCGCCGGGGCGCGGCGCCGGCCGCCCTGCCGGAGGACCCGGCGCCCGGCGAGAGCTGGCGCGAGTGGGAGCTGCCGTGGATGTGGCTGCTGGTGGCGGTGAAGGACGGCGTGGTGGGCGCGGGCTCCGGCTTCGGCTTCCTGCCGGGCGGCACGCTCGACTACCGCACGAACGCGTCGGCCGAGGCGGCGAAGAAGGAGGGTGCGAACGTGCTGCTGGGCTGGGAGGCGATGCGCCGCGGGCGCGAGCGGGGACTGCGCTGGCTCAACTGGGGCGGGGCGACGCGCTTCAAGCGCGACTTCGGCGGCCCGTGCATGGAGATCTCCTGCCGGCTGGGCGGTGGCGCGGCGTGGGCCATCCCGAACCGGCTCGCGGCGTCGCTGCAGCGCGCGCGGCCGCGCATCGCCGGCGCGGTGCGGAAGCTGCGGCGGGGGAGGGCCGGGTCATGAGCGGGCCTCGCGACGCGCACGCGGCCTTCGATCGGCTGGTGCGCTGGACCATCACCGACGAGCTGCCGGCCGCGCCGGGTTTCCTGCCGAGCGAGGAGTGCCGCGAGTTCACCTCCTACTACCGGGATCTGCCCGCCCCCGGCGACCGCGCGCGCATCGCGCGCTACCTGCGCGGCATGTGGCGCGCCGAGGCCGGGTGGACCGCGCGCTGGCTCGCCGCGTTCGCCGCACGCGCGGGGCGGGCGCCGCGCGTGCTCGACGCTGGCTCGGGCTTCGGCACCTACGCCATGATGTTCGCCGCGGCGGGCGCCGCGGTGACCGGCGTGGACCTGAGACCCGACCGGCTCGACGTGGCGGAGCGCCGGCGCGCGCACTGCCTGGAGAGCGCCGGCTGGGACCTCGAGGTGCGCTACCTGCGCGCCGACCTCACCGGCGACTGGGGCGCCGACTACGACCTGGTGTGGGTCTACAACGCGCTCTCGCACATCGACCCGCTCGAGGGCTTCCTGGCCGCGGTGCGGCGGCACCTGACGCCGGGCGGCGTGCTGGTGGTCGGCGACATCAACGGCGCCCACCCCGCGCACCTGCGCCGGCTGGCACGGGTGCGCAGCGAGGTGCACCAGGAGTACGTGGCGCCCGACGGCCAGCGCCACCACTACGCGGTCGAGCGCACGTTCTCGCCGCGCGAGCTGCGCCGCGAGATGGAGAGGAACGGGCTCCGCGTGGTGCGCCACGAGCTCTACTGGGGCGGGCTCGGCGCGCTGCCGGGGCCGGCGTACGCCACCTTCATGGTCCCGCTCCAGCGCCAGTGGCGACTGGGGGCGCGCGTGGCGCGCCGCCAGCTCATGGTGGCCGCGCCCGACCCCGCCCCGGCCGGGCGAGGCTGCTCGCGTGCGCGTGCTGTTCGTGACCCAGTACTTCCCGCCCGAGACCGGGGCGGCCCCGGCGCGCGCGCTCCACTTCGTGCGCGCACTGGTGCGTGCCGGTCACGAGGTGCGCGTGGTGACCGGGATCCCGAACCACCCGTCGGGCCTGGTGGCGCCGGGCTACGAGCGCGTCCGCCGCGCGACCGAACGCCGCGAGGGCGCGGTGGTGGAGCGCGTGTGGCTCTACGTCACGCCGGACAAGACCGCGCTCACCCGGCTCTGGAATCACCTCACCTTCGCGTGGTCCGCGCTCGGCCCCGCGCTCGCCGGCCCGCGGCCCGACCTGGTGCTGGCGAGCACGCCGCCGCTGTTCCTCGGCTTCACCGCCTGGCTCGCCGCGCGGCGCCATGCGGCGCCGCTGGTGCTCGACGTGCGCGACGACTGGCCCGCCGCCGCGGTGGCGCTGGGCGAGATGCGCCCCGGTTTCGCCACGCGCGCGCTCGCGGCGTTCGCGCGCTTCCTGCAGCGCCGCGCCGCGCGCGTGGTGGCGGTGACGCCCGGCATGCTGCGCGCGCTCGAATCCCGCGGGCTGGACGCCGGCCGCCTCGAGCTGCTCACCAACGGCGCCGACACCGAGCTGTTCCGGCCCGCCTCGGGGGACGGCGCGACGCTCGCGCCCGCACCCGCCTCCAGCGGCGCGTTCACCGTGCTCTACTCCGGCACCCACGGGCTGGTGCACGGCATGGAAGTGCTGCTCGACGCGGCCGAGCGGCTGCGCGACCGGCCGGACCTGCGCTTCGTGCTGGTGGGCGACGGCGTGGCGAAGCCGCCGCTCGAGCGCCGCGCCGCCGAGGCCGGGCTCGCGCGCGTCACGTTCCAGCCCAGCATGCCGCCCGAGCGGCTGGCGGAGGTGATCCGCGCCGCCGACGTGTGCGTCGCCACCACGCGCGACCACCCGTTCTGCGGCGAGACCATCCCGGTCAAGCTGTTCGACTACATGGCCTGCGGGCGCCCGGTGGTGGCCGCGGTGCGCGGCGACGCGGCGCGCCTGGTCGAGGAGTCGGGCGCGGGGCTGGTGGTGGGGCCGGGCGACGGCGCGGCGCTGGCCGCGGCGCTGCGCGCGCTGGCCGACGACCCGGCGCTGCGCGCGCGGCTGGCCCGTGCCGGGCCCGCGTTCGTGGAGGGCCGCTACTCGCGCCGCGCGCTCGGGAGCCGGCTCGCGGCGCTGCTCGAGGACGTGCATCGGCGCGCGCGCGGGCGTGCGGTGACGCCGCGCCCGGGCGGGATCCCCGGCGCACTCAAGCGACTGGCCGACCTGGTGGTGGCGGGGACGCTGCTGGTCCTGCTCGCGCCGCTCCTGCTGGCCATCGCGCTCGCCATCCGGCTCGACTCGCCGGGGCCGGCGCTGTTCCGCCAGCGCCGCATCGGTCGCCGCTCCGCCGAGTTCGCCATCACCAAGTTCCGCACCATGCGGGTGGGAACGCCGGA